>NZ_JARRQY010000025.1:0-72941 GCF_037381185.1 Acidihalobacter sp. | reverse complement strand
GGCGAGGGCAGAGCTTGCGACAAGCGCGCAGGCGATACCGGCCGCGAGGTTCCAGGAGGGCATGTGGTGCTCCAAGCGAGAGGTCGGCAAGGATTGTGGAAGTGCATAAACATTATAAAACAAATGGTATATCGGCAGAAGCCTAATTCTCCGCAGCAAGGGCCGAGTTCCGGAACGTCATGCAGCATATGACGATTGATGGGGCCAAGAGGAATTACGGTGACACCTTACCAACTACACCAATTTATGCTCAGGCCGATCATCTTTGAAAAAACAGTTTAAATAGTAAGGTGTCATCGTAATTTTCATTTATCGATCGGTTATGTGCAGAGAGAACCCGGTAGTGCCAGGATTTTCGAGCTTGGGGCGAAGCTGAAGACTGGGGATCAGATAATCTCCCCCGTTTTGCCGCCTATATGGAATGGGAGAAGTCGTCTCAAGGGTTTGCATCCTTTTCCGTAAGGCTCCTGCCATGCATTCGAAATTTACGCTATTAAGTCGATCTACCTTGTACGCCACAAATGGCGGCAGCACACTGAACCCCGGATAGAAGAGAATCCCATGGTTGATAGGGAACAGTAGATCGTCGATGGGACCATTGATGCCGCGTGCGGAGTAATGTTCCTCCCAACCACCGGTTGTGACGATCAGCATCGCGCGTTTGCCGGCGAAAGTCCCTTCACCGAAGCGATCACCCCAGTGCGTGTCGCTGTGTTCGCCAACTCCATAAGCAAAACCATAAGCATATACACGGTCGATCCAGCCCTTGAGGATCGCCGGCATGGAATACCACCAGAGGGGGAACTGGAGTATCAGGACGTCGGCCCACAGTAGTTTTTCCTGCTCCGCCTTGACGTCCTCGGTTAGTCTCTCGGCTGCGAATGCTTTCCCCGAAGCTGCCGCCACATGTAGGCGATCATCCGGTGCCAATGAAGGAAAGTCGGAATGGTCGATCTCCGATTTCCAGCGCATGGCGTAAAGGTCCGACACTCGCACCTCATGTCCCTGTGTCTCAAGCTCTTTCACAGCGACGTTCCGCAATGCGGCTCCTAGCGAACGCGATTCGGGGTGAGCGAAAACGAGAAGAATCTTCATGCGGCACCTTCGGTGTTGTCAGCTTGTCCTTGATGCTATGCAACACCAGATATATTCACTAGGTGGGCGAAATGCATATTATTATTCTGGATAATGGGTAAGTTAGACATCAACCTCGAACGCATGCGCACCTTCGTGAGAGTGGCCGAGCGCGGTAATTTGTCGCCGGTAGCGCGGGAAATGGGGGTCGGTCAGTCGACAGTGACACGTCATCTGAAAGAGCTTGAGGAGGCTCTGGGTGTAGCGCTACTCAGCCGCACCACCCGACGCGTCACGTTGACCGATGAGGGCCGTAGTTTCTATTCGAACAGTGTCCAAATCCTGCGCTTGGTGGAACAAGCCAGCGAGGAGGTACGTGGCACCCGCAGTGCATCCGCCGGCACGATCCGTATGTCCTGCACAGCGGCTTTCGGAGTCATGCACGTTACCCGCCTGATCTTCGCCTTTCAAGATCGCTATCCCGACATCCAGGTCGACCTCAGCCTGACCGACGAGCGTATTGACCTCGTCGGGGAAGGTGTCGATCTCGCACTCCGTCTAGGGCCCCTGACAGATAGTTCGATGAAGTTTCGGCCACTCGGCCTGAGTCAGCGTCTTCTCGTAGCAGCGCCGGAGTATCTTGCAGTTCACGGGGAACCCAAGCTGCCCGAAGAGCTGTCCAGGCATGAAGGAATTCGCATGTCGAACCTTGCCGGCAGCGACATGCTTGCGTTGGTGGGTCCCGGTGGCGATGCCTATTCAATACCTTTCGGCGGACGTCTGCGTGTCGACCATGGATTGGCCGCACGTGAGGCTTTCCTCGCTGGACGAGGCCTCGGTCCCGCCCACCGATGGCTTGTTGACGACCTTCTTTCGGCAGGTCGGCTCGAAATCCTCCTGCCGGACTATTTGCTGCCGCCTATGCCTTTGAGCATGCTGATCGTTCCAGAACGACTAGGTGTCGCCCGTGTCCGATTGCTGGTCGATTTTCTCGCCAAGCAGATCACTGCGATTCCCGGGATCGAGAAATCGCGCACAGGCGCTAGAGCAGAGCGCTCTCATGGTGACAATGGTTAGTATCCAGCTATCGCGATAGGGGGCGGTTTGGAAGTCATCTGACGAGATCTGATCGATTCTCGGAAATGTCATGGGCTGACGTCACATCGAGTCCAGCGTCCGAGGGGGGCTTGGCCTCTATGTGGGGCGCGCGTCAAGAGAGCGCACTAATCGGTTCCTGTGCGTTGGGTACATCATCACCACGCGGGTGTATTCGAAATTCTTCAGTTCAAACACAACACAGTCATCGCGAAAGCGGGTATTCCAGAACTCCTTCCCTTCCGCGCCATGATAGGTTCCGGCAGCAATGGTTTGGGGAACATATGTACCGGGCGCTCTCAGCCAGGGTGGGTGCATGCCCTCGGGCCGAAGGTGAACTTTGGCAATATGGTCACGCGGGATGGTCACCTTCCCTTTGAAGGACCAGAGTTTGTCCAATCCTTCGATCGTAATTTCGACAGACTCTTCTGTCGGGGTGACTTTGTTCATCTCGGTGTTTCCCCAGCTAGCGTGACCGAGTGCGGATTCACTGCCCGCTCAATTACCCATGGGTCCTAGCCTGTCTCCACGGATGGAGTTGGGTTGCGGTCCAACGCAAAATCGATTGCAGCACGTACCGCTGCGACCTGCGCGGCATCGCACTGTGCGGACGTTGTCCGCGGACTGTCGGGATAGACTTCCGTTGTTGTGCGGTATGGCGCATCGGTCGATGATCGCTTGCTGGAACTTCGGCTGCGGAGTCTCGCTGTCGTCCACCAGGTAGAAGCCGTCGGGAATCTCGCCCGGCACGTATTCAATCCCGTCGCGAGCGGCCAGCGATGGACGGAATTCGGATTCGTCGGTATCGGTGGTTTCGTGCAGGTCGATGTGCATCAGGAATCGGTCGCGCAAGGGCGCCAGCAGTTGCATGAGGGCGGCTGATTCGGGAGCGGGGCTGTTTTCGCGGAAGGAGCGGTTCGGGTCGATGGCTCCGGGGTTCCAGCGATGCACGCGTTCATATGCCCAGGGACTGACGCAGGGGACGACGAGCAGGTTGATCCGGCCGACGTAGTCCGCAGCGTGCTCTTCGGCGAACTTCAGGGCACCGTGCACGCCGCTGGTCTCATAGCCGTGCACGCCGCCCGTGATCAGTGCGCTCGGCAGGTCGTCGCGCCAGTTGCGGCTGCGGAGCGCGATGAGCGGGTAGCGGTCGGGCGGGTACTCCAGAAGTCCGAATTGCTCGATGTCGAAGTTCGAACGCAGTCCCTCAAGGCGTTGCAGCACATCGGATTCGTAACTGCGCTTGCGTGTCTGTCGCGTCCGCCATTCGGTAATTTCAGCATCGCCCCATGGGTGTCCGGGTGTGCCAATTGCCTGGTGTTCGTCAGTCGTCACTTTTTCGCTCGCGTTGTCGTGGATTCTGAATGCCTGCGCTCGGTCGTTGCCGGTTGAGGCTTCTGCTGGCATCCGGAGTCGAGGGACATCGCATCATAGTCCCTGCCAACGCGGTGGTGATCAACTTCGCTCCATGCCGATCGCCTGGCCCCGCGCTGGACAGACATGGAGCCGGACGATCGGTATGGAATTCACTTACCCCTTGTTGTCGGGTTCGACGACAACGACGGCATCCATCACGTAGGGATAGCCGCCGTAGAAATGATGCGACTTGTAGGTGTGCTTCCAGGCATAGGAGTGGATCACGCAAAGAATGTGGTGGACGCCGGGAAGGTAGAAGGTGATGGGGCGATGCCCGCCGTTTTTCTTGAGCACGAATCCCTGGAACCGGTAATCGTACGAGCGAATGTGGTCGTGGTTCTGGTACATGACGGGATAGTCGCCGGGGAAGAAGGCGTGATCCATGCCGTCTTCATCGTAGAGCTGGACCGGCTGTCCCGCTTTGACGACGAGAACCCAGGGCTTGAAGGTCATGGTGCCGCCGGGTACTTCCATCCAGGGGGCGTGCTTCATGAACGAGCGATGGTGTTTGCCGGTCAATGTGGTGGCGCCTGGAACCTCCGTCGGTCCGTAGCTGCTGCTCAGCGGAATCCCGCCGCCGGCCGCGTTCGTCACTGCGACGACGCCGTAGGCGGGCGCCGGAAATGCCTTCGAGTGTTTGCGCGCCACGGGTTGATAGACCTTCTCCCCGTCCGAGCCCTGGATGGTCGCAGAGCCGAAGTCGGTGGTCTTGGCGTCGAAGTAGTCGTAGACGCCATAGTGCACCGGGGTCCAGCTGGCATGGCCGTGGGCCGGTACGGAAAGATCCTTAACCGGTTTGCCTCGCCACGTTACGATGCGTACGTCGAGAGTGCTGTTGCCGGGGTTGGAGAAATGCAGGCTGAATGCAGGCTGGAGCCGAGCACCAACTGCACGTTCATGATGCTGAATCCCGTTTTCTCGAACGTGACCTGACCATCCGCTGGGATCGTCTTCATGTCGTGCGATGCGGTGCTCATGGCAGCCATCGCGCCGTGCGTCGTCAGCAGTGCTCCTATGCAGGCGAACAGTAGGCTAGCGCGGCGTTTCTTCAGGTGCTGCTTGCGGTCGGTACCCTCATCTCTCGTGTGATTCATGATTCATCGTCCTCTCTAATCTTCTATTGTCGTTTTGGCTTGGCCCCTTGGGCCAAGTAAAACCCCGTAGGCGGCTACAAGGCTAATAAGCTTCGAGCCGGCTGCAGGGTTGTGGTTCAGGACGCGGCGTTTCGTATGGCGGGAAAGCGGGGCCGGCGCAATCGAAAACGCGAGGAAGGCTGGGCGTTGGAAACCGAGACGGACCGAGGAGCACGTAGGGCGTATGCTCCAGCCCCGTATGAGCCATGTAGGGATTAGGACTGCGGAGGTCATGTCCCCGCTTGGTGGCAGCGCCGTGTTCGGGGTTCGGCCAGGCAGTCGTGCGGCACGGTGGGATTCATCGATGGTCGCTCAGGCGTTGAGTGCTGCGGCGGCTCCACTGCGTGCGAGGTTTGGTGCCATGTCGTCCAGGCACAGAAAATTCGCCAGGTTCGTCATCAGTTCGCTGTGACGATCATCGAATTCGATGCCCGCAAGGATGGATTGGCGCTGCCGGGTGGTGCGAATCACCTTGCCCGTGATTTCATATGCGCTCTCCATTGGAGGAGGGAGCGTCAGCTCCAGCCTCGTTGTCGCGCCCTCTGTCCGCTGTTCCTCGCCGATGCTTCTGCAGGCCACTTTGCAACCGCCTTCGGAAATGTCGAGCAGCAAAGCGGGAGTGCGTTCACCGCCCGAGCGGATGAGGTTGCAGGGGAGGCGGCAGGGCATGCGCGTGTCTCGCCGTACGCTGACTTGGGCGATGGACTCCGGATACTCCAGAAAGACCAGCGATTCCGGGTGTGCGAGCAGGTGAGTGACGCAACTCGTAAATCCGTAGGCGATGCCGTCCACGAGAAAGCGAATGATCAGTTTGTCGCCGATTCTGGGCGCCAGCGTGCTCAGGCCAGCGCCGGGTTTGCTGCCGGGCGAGTGCAGGGTCACGTACTGTCCGACTGCGGATCCGAGTATTTTCGCTTCGATGCGCGATGCGAACATTGGGGCCTGCACGAAGACCTTCAGGGCCGGTGCCAGGACATCCGCGAGTTGTCTGCGTGGTATCTCATCGGTGGTTGCGTTCATTGATTCTTCGTTGTTTTGAGAACGATGGGCTGGGCCGACTGAGGATTCGGGGAGTACTTTAAGACCACGAATCAGTCGTTTGGTTCGGTGAACAGGGCCCGGTAGTCGGACTGTAGCCAAGGCCGGAATACGCGTGCCGGAATCTTCACTGCCTGCATGCCGCAGGCATAGGGGGCGACTTGGTAGGGCGTGAAATAGAAGCGCAGGCCGTTTGCGCGCCCTGCGGCGGCGGTAAATGTAGCGATGCCGTAATTTTGTGCGGTCGGTGCGCTGCCCTTGCGCAGCCAAGTCTTGTCTTTGAAACACCATGCTGTGTCACTACCGGCGGCTCTTTGTTCGAGCGCCTTTCTTGCGTAGGCGCTGATTGCGGCACGGGCCCGCTCCGGACGGGTGAACAAGGCATCCGGATGTTCGAGGAGGTGTCCGTTGGTCAGCGTGAAAGCCGCCGGCAACGGCATGCCGTGAGCACCGCCGGTATAGGTATAGCCGTTGGCGAATACGCTGACGAAGCCCTTGCCTCTGGCAACCACGCGAAAGTCGATGAGCAGTGCGTAGGGCCAGGCTTGTGGGCGCGGTTGGTCGGCGACTTTGAGGAAAGTCTGCAGTTGCGCGCCGGCCCATTTGCGCAGCGCGGGCATGAGTTTGCCGCCGGCAGCGCCGAGTTGCGGATAGCAGATGGCATAGCGATAGAGCGGGGTGCGGCGCTGCTCGACTTCGGCCGGCGCCGGGGTGGCCGGGGCGAGTTTGTTGCAGGGCGAGTGGGGCGCGGTTTGCGCGGGAGCGGGCGGCTGGGTCCGGCAGCCGCCGAGCAGCGCAAGAGTGCTTGCCAGGATGGCCGTGGCGAGAAGCATCGTTCGCGACATGCTCGTCCCAGTCGGCATTCGTCAGTGGAGCGGACGTCAGAACGTTTCGATGTCAGGGCGCAGGTCGAGTTCCTGCGTCCAGGCGGAGCGGTCCTGGTCGATCAGCGCCAAGTAGCTTTGTGCAATGGCGTCCGGACGCAGTGTGTTGTCTTCGGTGACGCCGGGCCGTACACGGTTCTTCGGTGTCCAGATCATGCCGTCGATGATGACGTGCGCGACGTGTATGCCGTGCGAGCCCAGCTCGCGTGCCATGGATTGCGCCATGCCCCGTAGGGCGAACTTGGCGGCGCCGAAGGCGGCGAAGCGAGCTGCGGCCTTGGTCGAGGCGCTGGCGCCGGTGAAGATGATGGTGCCGTGGCCACGGGCCTGCATGGCGGGCACGACGTGATGCGCGCAGAGGAAAGCGCCGCGGCAGTTGACCGCCCACAGTCGGTCGAATTCCTCCGCCGGGATTTCGGCGAAGGGACGCATGGCAATGGCGCCGGCGTTGTAGATCAGCACGGACGGCGGGCCGAAGTCCGCAGTCAGGGTGTCGAGCGCCTCGCGTACGGCATGTTCGTCGGTCAGGTCGCAGGCGAGCATACGCGTGGTGCCGCCGGCGGCCTTGAGTTCGGCAGCGAGTTCGTCGGTGTATTCGCGGCTGCGCGACAGGCCGGCGACGGCATAGCCGGCCGCGCTGAGCCGCCGGCACAGCGCGGCGCCCAGGCCGGGGCCGACACCGGCGATGATCGCCAAGGGGCTGTCTTCGTTCATGAAGTCTTGCTCCTTTCAGCGGGCAGATCGGCGACGGCGTGGCCGGTGGCGTGGTTCACTTCACGCGCATGCCCGGTTCGGCGCCGTCGTCAGGGGTGAGGATGAACAGGTCCTTGCCGCCGGGGCCGGCCGCAAGGACCATGCCTTCGGACACGCCGAAACGCATTTTGCGAGGGGCCAGGTTGGCGACCATGACGGTGAGTTGGCCTTCGAGCTGACTGGGGTCGTAGGCCGACTTGATGCCAGCGAAGACGTTGCGCGTCTCGCCACCGAGGTCGAGGGTGAGGCGCAGCAGTTTCTCGGCGCCTTCGACGTGGTCGGCCTTGACGATGCGCGCCACGCGCAGGTCGACCTTGGCGAAGTCGTCGTAGGCGATCTCGTCGCGGATCGGGTCGTCGGCCAGCGGGCCAGTGGGCGCAGGTGAGGCGCTCTGCAGGTCTTCCTTGGAGGCTTCGATAATGGCTTCGATGGCGCTGGGGTCGATGCGGGTCATCAGTGGCTGGAACTTCTCGACGCGGCGTGCGAGCAATGGTTCGGCGATGTCGTCCCAGGTCAGTTCGCCGGCGTCGAAGAAGGCTTCGGCCTTCGCGGCCAGTAGCGGCAACACCGGCTTGAGGTAGCTGACGATGATGCGGAACAGGTTGAGTCCCTGAGTGCACACGCTCTGGACTTCGGTCAGGCGTTCGGGCTGCTTGATCAGCACCCAGGGCTTGTTCTCGTCGATGTACTGGTTGGCGCGGTCGGCCAGGCCCATGATCTTGCGCATGGCCTGCCCGTATTCGCGGCGTTCGTAAAGCGCGGCGATCTCGTCGCGCGAGGCGGCGAAGGCCTCGTACAGGCCGGGGTCGGGCAGAGTGTCGCTCAGCTTGCTTTCGAAGCGTTTGTTGATGAACGAGGCGGTGCGGCTGGCGATGTTGACCACCTTGCCGACCAAGTCCGAGTTGACGCGCGCGGCGAAGTCCTCGAGGTTGAGGTCGAGATCGTCGACGCCGGAGCCCAGCTTGGCAGCGAAGTAGTAGCGCAGATACTCGGGCGCGAGGTGGTGCAGATAGGTGCGCGCCTGGATGAAGGTGCCGCGCGACTTGGACATCTTCTGGCCGTTGACGGTGATGAAGCCGTTGCACCAGATGGCGGTGGGCGTGCGGAAGCCCGCGCCGTGCAGCTCGGCCGGCCAGAACAGGGTGTGGAAGTAGGCGATGTCCTTGCCGATGAAGTGGTACAGCTCGGCATCGGAATCCTTTCCCCACCAGGCGTCGAAGTCCAGCCCTTCGCGGGTGCAGAAATTCTGGAAACTCGCCATGTAGCCGATCGGTGCGTCGAGCCAGACGTAGAAGTATTTGCCTGGCGCGTCGGGGATCTCGAAGCCGAAGTAGGGCGCGTCGCGCGAGATGTCCCAGTCGCGCAGGCCGGCGTCGAACCACTCGCGCAGCTTGTTGGCCGTCTCCGCCTGCACGTGGTCACCCTGCTTGAGCCAGTTGCGCAGGAAGCGCTCGAAGTCGCCGAGCTTGAAGAAGTAGTGCTCGGAGCTGCGCTGCTCGGGTACGGCGCCGGTGACCACCGAGCGCGGGTCGACCAGTTCGGTGGGCGCGTAGGTGGCGCCGCAGACTTCGCAGGAGTCGCCGTACTGGTCCTCGGCGCCGCAGCGCGGGCAGCTGCCCTTGATGAAGCGATCGGGCAGGAACATCCCCGCTTCAGGGTCGTAAGCCTGCTCGACGTCGCGGCGTGCGATGTGGCCGGCGTCGCGCAGACGGGTGTAGATCAGCTCGGCGAAGTGGCGGTTCTCCTCCGAGTGGGTCGAGTGGTAGTTGTTGAAGTCGATGCCGAAATCGGCGAAGTCGCAGGCGTGTTCGGCGCCCATGCGGGCGATCAGCGCCTCGGGATCGATGCCCTCGTTGCGAGCGCGCAGCATGATCGGCGTGCCGTGGGTGTCGTCGGCGCAGACGTAGTAGACCTCGTGGCCGCGCATGCGCTGGAAGCGCACCCAGGTGTCGGCCTGGATGTAGCCGAGCATGTGACCGAGATGAAGCGGGCCGTTGGCGTAGGGGAGCGCGTTCGTGACGAGGATGCGGCGGGCCATGGTACTGCCTTCTTGCGAGGTTGGGAAAAGCTCGTAAACATAGCAGTTTCGCGGGGCGGCGGCTATGGCACGATTTCCGCCCGCGGGCGTTGTCTGCTAGGGTGAAAACAGGCTGTCGGGTCCACGGGCTGCAGTTGTGTCTATAACCTTCATGGAGTCAGTTCAACGTTTGATGTTGGCCTCTTCAGCCGATTCGATCTGTCGGCGCGAATTCCGCGCCTGCATCCTGGTAGGTTCGTCGTGTTCGGAAACCGGGGGCTTTTGCTGTTTGCGCCCTGTTGCGGCTTCCCCGCAAAACCGAGAAGGAGAAAATAATGAACAGATTTGCGAAACGCTTCCTTGCCGCGCTCAGCGCTGCCGTGTTTGCCGCGGTGGGTGTCATGGCGACGATGCCTGCGGCATCCGCCGCGGAAAAGACCGTTACCGTAGTGACCGATCCGAGCTTCGTGCCGTTCGAGTCGCTTGATCTCAAGACGGGCAAGTACATCGGCTTCGACATGGATATCATCCGCGCCATCGCCAAGCGTGCGGGATTCCAATATCACCTCAAGACGATGGACTTCAACGGCATCATCCCCGCGTTGCAGGCGGGCAGCGTGGACATCGCGATTGCCGGTATCACCATCACCAAGGAACGCGAGAAGAAGATCGATTTCTCTCAGCCTTACTACGATTCGGGCCTGCGGATCATGGTCCGCGCCAACAACAACTCGATCAAGACGGTGAAGGACTTCGCCGGTAAGTCGGTGTCCACCAAGATCGGCAGCACGAGTTATAACTATCTGACCACGAAGGTGCCGGGTATCGGCAAGGTGGTGCCCTTTCCAGGCACTTCGCAGATGTACATGGCGCTGATGTCGGGCAACGTGGATGCGGCCTTTTATGACGCGCCCAACGTATTGTATTTCATCAAGACCAAGGGGCATGGAAAGGTCAAGACGGTAGGCCCGCTTTATGCCGGGCAGCAGTATGGCATCGCCTTTCCCAAGGGCAGCTCGCTGGCCGGGCCCGTCAACAAGGCCCTGGAGTCGATGAAGAAGGACGGCACCTTTGCCAAGATCTACAAGAAGTGGTTCGGTGCGGAGCCGCCGGCTGATTTGACCCGGTGAGGCGGGGCACTTCGCCGCGTTGAGAACGGATACAGCCGCAAAGGCCGCGCTATGCGGCCTTTGCACGCTACGCGGGCTCAGTGGTGCAGCACCCGGGCCAGGAACGACTTGGTACGCTCGTTCTGCGGGTTGCCGAACACCTCTTTCGCACCGCCCTCCTCGACGATGGCGCCCTTGTCCATGTAAAGCACGCGGTCGGCGACTTCCTGTGCGAACCCCATTTCATGCGTGACGATGATCATCGTCATGCCGCTGGCGGCCAGTTCGCGCATTACGTCGAGCACTTCGCCGACCATTTCCGGGTCGAGTGCGGAAGTGGGTTCGTCGAACAGCATCAGGTTCGGACTCATGGCCAGTGAACGGGCGATGGCCAAACGCTGTTGCTGGCCACCCGACAGTTGGCTGGGATATTTCTGCGCCTGGTCCTCGATGCCGACGCGCTTGAGCAGTTTCATGGCCAGTTCGGTTGCGTCGGCGCGGCTCTGCTTGAGGACCTTGATCGGGCCTATGGTGATGTTGTCGATGCAGCTCATGTGCGGGAACAGGTTGAACTGCTGGAATACCATCCCGGCGTCGCGGCGCACTTCCCGGATGGTGCCTTTGACGTCGCGCCCGGTCTGGCCGTTGGGCAGCAGTTCGATGCCGTCGACCAGGATGCGCCCGGATTCGAACTGTTCCAGTGCGTTGATGCAGCGGATCAGCGTGGACTTCCCGGAGCCACTGGCGCCTATCAAGACGACCACCTCGCCCTTGTTCACCGTCATGTCGATGTCGCGCAGTACGTGCAGTTCGCCGTAATGTTTGTTGATTTTTTCGATCTGTATGATCGCTTCAGCCATCGTGGCCTCCGGTTGGCTTGTCGGCGGGCGGCGTGGTGTTTGAATGCCGGATGATAGTTGATCCGCGGTCCCGACCCAGAACGGCGTGGCCGCCATACCCTTCCGCAAAGGAGATTGAGACGTGCATTTTTCGATACCGTTCAGTCTTTCCGATATCGAGGCGGCGATGCCGTATCTGCTGGCGGGGCTGCGCCTCACAGTCGAAATCACCATAGTCGGTCTGATCCTGGGGTTCTTCCTCGGCCTGCTTACCGGGCTCGCGACCTTGAGTCCGACACGGTGGCTGCGCTGGCCCGGGATCGCCTACCTGGAGTTCTTCCGCGGCACGCCTATCCTGGTGCAGGCGCTATTCATCTTCTACGGCCTGCCCGACCTGCTCGATCACCCGGTTCCCGCTTTCGGCGCTGCGGTGGCGGCTATCGCGCTCAATTCCGGAGCCTATATCTGCGAAATCGTGCGTGGCGGCGTGAAATCGATCGAGAAGGGGCAGCGCGAGGCAGGCCTGTCGATCGGGATGTCCGGTTTTCAGACCTTTCTTTACGTCGTCTGGCCGCAGGCCTTGCGGCGCATCGTGCCGCCGTTGGGCAATCAGGGAATCATCAGCCTCAAGGATACCTCGGTGTTTTCCGTTATCGGCGTCGGCGAGCTGGTGCGCCAGGGGCAGGTGTACATTGCCGTCACGTTCAATGCCTTTGAGATCTATTTCGTGATCGCGATGATGTATCTGGCGATCACGCTGACTTTCTCGTTTTTCCTGCGCAAGCTGGAGAAGCGTCAGAGTCGGGGATATTCCTGATCCGCTGGGGACGGCCGCTTAGTCGCATTCCGAGCGCTGTTTAATGCCGGGGCGCGGACTAGTACAATTCGCCGATTAGGCGCACTTCGCGTCCCACAGAATCGTTTCGGAGGTTCCCGCCCCATGGCTGAGTTGTCCCGCTTGCAGATCGAAACCGCCCTCAAGGAGATCGAGGATCGCTACCTGGAAAAGGACCTGGTCGACGCGGGTGAGGTCAAAGACATCGGTATCGACGGCGACAAGGTCTCGGTGGACCTGCTGTTCGGCTACCCCGCCAAGGGCTACGTGGCGGAAGTCGAAGCGGCCGTGCGCGAGCATGTCGGGCGCGTGGCGGGAGTGGGTTCGGTAGAGGTCGCCTCGAAGGTGCAGATCGTCGCGCATGCCGTGCAGCGCAACCTCAAGCCTCTGGCCGGGATCAAGAATATCATCGCCGTGGCTTCCGGCAAGGGCGGCGTCGGAAAATCGACCACCGCCGTCAATCTGGCGCTGGCGCTGGCCAGCGAAGGCGCCAGCGTGGGGCTGCTCGACGCGGATATCTATGGCCCCAGCCAGCCGCGCATGCTGGGCATCGAGGGTAAGCCCGAGACCAAGGACGGGCGCATGCTCGAGCCGATGGAGAATTACGGCATCAAGGCGATGTCGATCGGTTTCCTGATCGACGAGGAAACGCCGATGATCTGGCGCGGGCCGATGGTCACGCAGGCGCTGGAGCAACTGCTCGGCGAGACGCGCTGGGGCGAACTCGATTATCTGGTCATCGACCTGCCGCCGGGCACCGGCGACATCCAGCTCACGCTGTCGCAGAAGATTCCGGTCAGCGGTGCGGTGATCGTCACCACGCCGCAGGACATCGCGCTGCTGGATGCACGCAAGGGCCTGAAGATGTTCGAGAAGGTGGAGGTGCCGGTGCTGGGCATCGTGGAGAACATGAGCCTGCACATCTGCTCGAACTGCGGCCACGAGGAGCGCATCTTCGGCGAAGGCGGCGGCCAGCGCATGGCCGACGACTACAAGGTCGAGTTCCTGGGCGCGCTGCCGCTGGATATCCACATCCGCGAACAGGCCGACAGCGGCAAGCCGACGGTGGTCGCGGATCCGGACGGCCGGGTGTCGGAGATCTATCGCGAGGTGGCGCGCCGCACGGCCGCCCAACTGGCGATCAAGGCCAAGGATTTCAGCTCCAAGTTCCCCAACATCGTGATCCAGAACAGCTGACGCAACCGACAAAGGCAAGGCGGCGCATGTCTATCAAAGCGGATAAATGGATCCGTCGCATGGCGGCGGATCACGGCATGATCGAGCCCTTCGAGGCCGGTCAGGTGCGGCACGTGGGCGAGCAGCGCATCGTGTCCTACGGCACTTCCAGCTACGGCTACGACGTGCGCTGCGCCGATGAGTTCAAGATCTTCACCAACATCAATTCGGCGGTGGTCGATCCGAAGGGTTTCGATGAAAGCAGCTTCGTCGACGTCAAATCCGACGTCTGCATCATTCCGCCGAATTCCTTCGCGTTGGCGCGCACGGTGGAGTACTTCCGCATCCCGCGCAACGTGCTGACGATCTGTCTTGGCAAGTCGACCTACGCGCGCTGCGGCATCATCGTCAACGTCACGCCGTTGGAGCCCGAGTGGGAAGGCCACGTGACGCTGGAGTTCTCGAACACCACTCCGTTGCCGGCCAAGATCTACGCCAACGAGGGCGTTGCGCAGATGCTGTTCCTGGAGTCCGATGAGATCTGCGACGTGTCGTACAGGGACCGCGGCGGCAAGTATCAGGGGCAGCGCGGCGTGACGCTGCCGCAGGCCTAGCCCGCGGGCGACGGGCCGTGCCCCACGGGCCGTTCCAGCCAGCCCCCGACGATTCGCTGGAGAGCATCCGCCGCGAGGCGTTCGCGGGCGATGCCCAGGCGCAGTACCGCCTGGCGGAGTGTCTGCGCCGCGGCCTGCTGTCGGCGCAACCCGACGAGACGCAGGCCCTGGTGTGGTACCGTCGCGCAGCCGCTGCGGGGCACCGCAGCGCGGCTTTCGTGTTGAACAACTGGCGCAACCGCAGACATTTTACATAACTGCGGAGCGTTTTCTGGAGGCTTTAGAGGAGCTGACGCATGCACGATTCGACCTCGGCAATGGATACCCTGTTCGTCTTGATGGGGGCGGTCATGGTGTTGGCCATGCATGCCGGTTTTGCCTTTCTGGAGCTGGGTACGGTGCGGCGCAAGAATCAGGTCAACGCCCTGGTCAAGATCCTCAGCGACTTTGCCATCTCCACCATCGCGTATTTCTTCATCGGCTTCTTCGTCGCCTATCACGTCGGTTTCTTCCAGTCCGCCTCCACGCTCTCCGCGAACAACGGCTACGAACTGGTGAGGTTCTTCTTCCTGCTGACTTTTGCCGCAGCGATCCCGGCGATCGTTTCCGGCGGCATTGCCGAGCGCTCGCGTTTCTATCCGCAGCTGGCGGCGACGTTTCTGCTGGTGGCCTTCGTGTACCCGTTCTTCGAGGGACTGGCCTGGGGCGGAAATCTCGGTTTCCAGGCCTGGCTGACGCGGACTTTCGGTGCACCGTTCCACGATTTCGCCGGTTCGGTGGTCGTGCATGCGGTGGGTGGCTGGATCGCGCTGGCGGCGGTGCTGATGCTGGGGCCGCGCCATGGCCGCTATGGCAAGAATGGCGAGATGTACGCGCATCCTCCTTCGAATATTCCCTTCCTCGCACTGGGTGCCTGGATCCTGACCGTCGGCTGGTTCGGCTTCAACGTGATGTCCGCGCAGAAAATCGGTGACATCAGCGGTCTGGTCGCGGTCAACTCGCTGATGGCCATGGTCGGCGGCACCCTGGCCGCGCTGGTCGCCGGACGCAATGACCCGGGCTTCGTGCACAACGGCCCGCTGGCCGGTCTGGTGGCGGTCTGCGCTGGCTCCAACCTGATGCATCCGCTAGGGGCGCTGATCACCGGTGCCGTAGCGGGCGGCCTGTTCGTGTGGCTGTTCACGCTGACGCAGAATCGCTGGCGCATCGACGACGTGCTCGGCGTGTGGCCGCTGCACGGCGTGTGCGGCGTATGGGGCGGCATTGCGGCGGGTATCTTCGGGCTCAAGGCTCTGGGGGGGACGGGAGGCGTGAGTTTCTGGTCGCAGCTGATCGGTACCGGCGCCGGGGTGCTCATCGCCTTCGTCGGCGGTTTGATCGTGTACGGCGTGCTCAAGGCCGTCGTGGGCATCCGGCTGGATGAGGAGCAGGAATACATGGGCGCCGATCTGAGCATCCACAAGATCAGCTCGACGCCCAAATACGATCAATAGCTTTTTGGCGAGCCGCCGCCCGAGCGGCTGCAGAGCGATTAAAGTCAGGGCGTTGACGGCCGATAGCCCAAACAGGGAGTTTGGCTATCCGTACTAAAAAGATCGCGGCGAGTGTCGTGCGCATGGATCGGGCACACGCTGGCTGCACATATAAGGCGTTTCAACAGGGATAATCGCATGTCCGGCTTGTTTTCCACCATCAAGGGCCGCTTGACGCTGGCCGTCGTCGTGACCACGGTGCTGACCTGCGCCGCCATTGGCACCACGTTCTTTCACAACGATCGGGTCAGAGTCCAGTTCGACCAGCAGGCGACGTATCTCATGCCACTGGTCAAGGCGCTCGACACGCTGACTCGCGCGGGGCTGGAGGAAGGAGCGCTGCTGCGCGAACAGTTGTTGACCAACGATTTGAACAAGGATCAGCGTGCCGCGCTCAAGGCGGATCCGTTAAAGGCTGGGCAGGCGCTGGCGACGGCGCAGAAGCTGGCCGGCGGTGTGCCGGGCACGCAAGAGCGCCTCAAGGTGATCGCACATGGCTGGCAGCAGGTCAGGGCGGTGCGGGAGCAGATGCTGCAGGATTTGCAGAGCGGCCAGGGCACGGATGCGTTGGGCCTGCTTTCCAAAGAGGATGAGGCTTGGTCGAAGCTGTATGGCAACTTGCGCTCGCTGGATACTCGCCTCACCAAGCAGCGCGCACTCGGGCGTGATCAGATCCGTGCCGATCTGTGGAATGGCGAGGTATGGAGTACGGCTCTGCTGCTCTGCGCGATGTTCGTCGGGGGCGGGTTCCTGCTGTGGACGATCATCGCCACGGTCCTGCGCATCGGCGCTACGATGAGAATGATGGAAAGCGTGTCCGGGGGCGACGCCGACCTGTCGCGCCGTCTGGAGGTCAAGGGACACGACGAAATGGACCGTGTCGCCGCAGCCTTCAATCGTTTCATCGAGCGGATTCGCAGCATGATTGCGGAGGTCGCGCAGTCTGCGATGCAGGTGTCCTCTTCCTCGGAGGAACTGTCGACTACCTCGGAAGAGATGAAGTCGCGCGCCACGCGCCAGCGCGAGGACACCGAACAGGCGGCTGCCGCGGTCAACGAAATGAGCGCCACCGCCCAGGAAGTGGCGCGCAACATGGAGCAGACCAGTCTGCTGACCGGAAAGACGGCGGAAAGCACCCGCTCCGGGGCGGAGAAGGCGACTTCGGCCGTGGCGGTCATGAACAATCTGCAGGCGGAACTCACGCGTTCGGGCGAGTCCGTGGGCGAACTCAGCGAGGGCGTCGCCGAGATCGGCTCCATCGTCGATCTGATCAACCAGATCGCCGAGCAGACCAACCTGCTCGCGCTCAATGCGGCCATCGAGGCGGCACGCGCCGGCGAGCAGGGGCGCGGCTTCGCGGTGGTGGCGGAAGAGGTGCGGGCGCTGGCGTCCAAGACCCAGGACGCGACCGGACGCATCCGCGGCATGATCGAACGGGTCAGCCGCTCGGCGGACAGCGTGGTCGAGGCCATGGATTCGACTCAGGCCAGCTCGAAAGCTGCCAGCGACGAGGTGGACCTTGTCGCCGAGGCATTGGCCGAGATCGCCGGCATGGTGCGCGATATCTCGGACCGCGCCACCCAGGTGGCGACCGCCGCCGAGGAACAGTCGGCCGTTTCCGAGGAGATCAACCGCAACGTCACCAACATCAGTTCGGCGACCGAGGAAACCGTGTCGTCGCTGGGACAGTCGACGATAGCGGCGAACGAACTTGCACGGCTCGCTGCCGGTCTGCAGCAGTTGGTGGGGCAATTCCGCGGCGTCTGAAGCGCGCAGCGGGGCGGCTGTCAGGACGCGCTGTGCGGCTGAAAGATGCGGCCGAACAGTGCCATTACTTCGCCGATGCGGCGGTCTTCGTCTTCTGGGCTCCGCTGCGTACCGAAATGTCCGTCGATCAGCAGGCTGGAAAGCCCGTGTACCAATGCCCAGGCGGCCAGAGGCAAGGCTTCCTGGGCGCCGGCATTTGCCTGTTCAGTTGACGCGGTGCGTTCGGCGACGGCCTCCGCGCAGTGTGCGAACGTGGCACGGCTGGCCTCCGCCAGTTTCGGGAAACGGGTTTCGTCCGGCTGCACCGGGCCGAACATGAGGCGATAGAGTCCCGGCCGGCGGCGTGCGAACCGCAGGTATGCCATGCCGATGGCGCGCATGCGCTCTTTTGCCGTCGCTGTTTTGGAGGCCGCGCCTCCCATGTCGGCCGACAGTTCGCGAAAACCGGTCTCGGCCACTGCGGCGAGCAAGGCCTCCTTGTCGGTGAAATGCCGGTAGGGCGCCATATGCGAAACGCCGGCGGCACGGGCGACCCCGCGCAGGGTCAGCGCTTCCAGTCCTTCATGCTCCAGGATGGCGATGGCTTCGCCGATCAGCCTGTTGCGCAGGTCCGTCCCTTGTGCGATGGGGAGGGGGGAGTGTTTCGTAGCCATGAGGCAGTCCGTTCGCTAAGTTTGTTTACATTGTACACACGGAATACATTGTTTACAGTGTAAGCTCGGGTAGTGGGTGCACACGAGTGTGCGCCCTGTCGCCGACCGTACGGACCAAGGAGTGCTTCGCATGTCGATAAGTGAAATTCTGCGCCACACGCCCACGTGGGTGTGGTTGCTGCTGGCGTTTTTGCTTTACCGGGGCCTTAAGGCCATGGTGCCGAGGACGATGGCGCCGAGGCGCATGCTGATCCTGCCGGTGGTTTTCTTCGTCTGGGCCGTGCACGGGATGCTCGGCGAGTTGGGGGCGCTCGGCTACGCCTTGACCGGATTTGGGGTCGCGCTGGTGGTCGGAGTGCTGTTCGGCCGTTATCTGGGCTACCGTCAGGCCGCGCCGGAATACGATCCGGGGCATGGAGTGATTCGCAGGCCCGGTTCGGTCGTTACCCTGGTGCTGATCGTCGTCGCTTTCGTCTCTAAGTACACGCTTTCGGTATATCTGGCCTATCGGCCGGAGTTGGCTGTGACGGTGGGGTACTGCGGGCTTTACGGCGCGCTGTCCGGCCTTACCGACGGCGTGTTCTGGGGGGTGATGTTCACGCAGCTCGGGCGCGCCATACGCGGTGCCGGAATCGCTCCTACGCCGGCGAACCTGCTGCAGGTCATGTTCGCGGAGTCGCCGGCGGCCGAAGTCTCCGGCCGGAGGCGTTAGCCGACCGGTTCGATGCCGGGCATGTTCACATAGCCCGGCAGCGCCTGGATGCGGCCCAGCCAGTTGCGTACCGACGGGTAGGGTGTGAGGGGGAGGTCGCCCTCGGGCGCCAGGGCGACGTAGGGATAGCATGCGATGTCGGCGATGCTCGGCGCACCGCCGCCGGCCAGCCAGTGCTGAGTGGCCAGCTGCTTCTCGAGCAGTTCCAGCGCGCTGCGCCCCATTGCCTGGCAGGCTTCCAGGTCGAACGGCCGCTGGAACAGAAAAACGGCTCGTGCTCGCGCCAGTCCGTAGAGAATTTCGTTTTCGGAGACGGCCAGCCACTGCATGGTGCGGCTCAGAGCGAGCGGCTCCTCGGGCAGCCAGCGCGTGTCGTGGCGGCGCGCCAGGTAGACCAGGATGGCCATCGAGTCCCAGATCACGGTGTCGCCGTCGACCAGCACCGGCAACTGCCCGCGCGGATTCAAGGCGAGGAACTCCGGCTGCCGGGTGTCGCCGCCGTTCAGGTCGACGGTGATGCGTTCGTACTCCAGGCCGAGCAGGGACAGCAGCAGACGGACCTTGTGGCAGTTACCGGAGAGTTCGAAGTCGTAGAGGTGTAATCGGTTCATGAGAGAGGCTTCCAGGAGATGCGGTTTTTGCCGGACCAATGAGTCTAGCCCGCCTGTGTCACCGATTTCCCGGATGAGCGCGCCAAAGATGGTTCTGAATGCTCGCTTGGACCGAGGGGCATAGTCGTCGCTATGCCCCGAGGGAGAGTGGGCGCTCAGGACCTTGTCGGGAGTGCTATTGCCGGGAAAGCCCGGCAGTGGGGCAGTGTGCATCGGTCGGCTTGTTGAAGATTTTACGTCAGATCGATCCATGTGAACTGATCAGGGCGGATTGACGGCAGAGTCCTATTCATACCGATTGCACGGCGCGCTACAAGCCGGGGATGCTGCTCAATCCACCGTATACGCCGAGTCCCGCGGTGACCGCGCTCACGCCGAGCACGAGCCACAGATAAGGGCCGCGCAGGCGGTGCCTGGGGGGCAGCGCCTTGATCGCCAACGCGATCAGAAAGCCCAGTACCAGCGGCAGCAGCAGTGCGTTCATCACTTCCACGCCGAGGCTGAGGGTGACCAGGTTTGGAATGAAGATTACCGCCAGCGCACCGACTATGACGGCGAGGGTGTAGATGGCATAGAACCAAGGCGCCTCCTGCGGATGATTTTCCAGCGAGTGGCGATAGCCGCTGACTTCGCCGAAGCCCCAGGCCGCGGCCAGAGAGACGACGATCGCTGCCACCATGCCGGCGCCGAGTATGCCGAGGCTGAATACCACGCTGCCCCAGTCCGTACCGAGAAACGGTGTGAGGGCGTGGGCGATCTGCCCCACGGTGTCCAACTGGGCGTTGGGGTTGGAGCGCCCGAGCGTGGCGGCGGTGGCGACGAGCACCGCCGCCATCACCGCCTGCGTGAGCACCGCGCCGATGGCGGTGTCCAGGCGTGCGTGCCGATAGTGTTCGGGACGCAGGCCTTTATCGGCGACCGCTGACTGCTGGTAGAAGATCATCCAAGGCATGATGACCGCACCGATATTGGCCGCGACCAGGTACATGTACTCGGAATTGCCTAGAGGGACATGGGCCAGTCCGGCCAGGATGGCGTGCGGATCGGGGCGGGCGGCCAGTGCGACGGCGAAGAACACCAGCTCGAACAGGCCCAGCAGGATGGCGATGCGTTCGACGCGACGGTAGGAACCGGTCCAGACGACCGCCAGCAGGAATACCGCCGCAATCAGTACGCCGACGGCGCGCGGCAGGCCGAAAAGCTCGCTGACGCCGGCAACGCCGGAGAATTCTGTCAACAACGCGCCTACGGTGGCGATTCCCAGACCGCTGACCGAGACCCAGGCCCAGGCCGGGCCGAAGGTTTCGCGGATCAGTTCGCCGTGGCCCTTGCCGGTGAAGATGCCCAGACGCACGGTCAGCTCCTGCACGATATACAGGATCGGCACCAGCACGAGTTGCAGCAGCAACAGCTTGTAGCCCCATTGCGCGCCGCTTTGCGCTGCGGTGATGACGCTGCCGACGTCGGTGTCGGCAAGCATGACGACCAGCCCGGGGCCGAGCACGGTGAGAAAAATCTTCCATGAGGAAATGGGGCGAGATGCGGGCTGGATCGTTGCGTCCATCGTGGACTCCGCGAGAATGAGAACGATTGTCGTTCTTGAGAGTGCGTGTCGCTGAAATAGTTCAACGCCGAACGTACACCTTGCATGCACAACGGCGTGGCGGCCGGGCGTCGTGACTGTGTGGGGCAAATAGGGCAATATCGCCGGATACATGCAAGGATTGCGGAGTTGTACGATGCGAGTGGGATTGTTCGCGACCTGCCTCGTGGATCTGTATCGGCCAAATGTCGGTTTTTCCGCCGTTGAGCTGCTGGAACGCGCTGGCTTCGAAGTCCAGGTGCCTGCGGGGCAGACTTGTTGCGGGCAGCCGGCCTACAACAGCGGCGACCGTGACGACGCGCGGCGGATCGCGCGCCAGGTGATCGAGCAGTTCGAGGCGTTTCCCTACGTGGTGGCTCCGTCGGGTTCCTGCGCCGGCATGCTCAAGCTGCATTACCCGCGCCTGTTCGAAAGCGATCCGCAGTGGCAGGCGCGTGCCGAGGCCTTTGCCGGAAGGGTGTATGAACTGACCGCCTTCCTGGTCGATGTCGTGGGCATGGGCGGCGTCGAGGCTCGTCTCGACGGCAGCTACACCTACCACGATTCCTGTTCGGCGCAGCGCGAACTCGGCGTACGCGAGCAGCCGCGCAAACTGCTCGCCTCGGTGCAGGGACTGGAACTGCGCGAAATGGAGGACACCGAGGTCTGCTGCGGCTTCGGCGGCACTTTCTGCGTCAAGTATCCGGACATTTCCCAGCGCATGGTTTCCGACAAGGCGGCAGCTGTGAAGGCCAGCGGCGCGGATACGCTGCTCGCCGGCGATCTGGGTTGCCTGCTCAACATCGCCGGCCGGCTCAAGCGCGAAGGCAGCGCGGTGCGCGTGTATCACGTCGCCGAAGTCCTGGCCGACCGAACCGACCTGCCCGGTATCGGCGACGGAGAGGACACATGAATCCGGCGAGCACGCAGTTCAAGGCCAACGCCCGCGAGGCCTTGCACGATGCCCAGCTGCAGCGCGCGTTGACCAATATCCGCAGCGGCTTCGTTGCCAAACGGCGTGCGGCGCTCGAGATTCTGCCCGAGTTCGAGGCGCTGCGCCGCGCCGGAAAGGCGATCAAGGAACACGCGCTGGATAACCTCGATCTCTATCTGGAGCGCTTTGAGCACGAGGTCGAGCAGGCCGGGGGGCAGGTGCACTGGGCGCGCGATGCGGCCGAGGCGCGCGAGATCGTGCTGCGCCTATGCCGGGAGGCCGGCGCCGGCACCGTGACCAAGGGCAAGTCGATGGTGGGCGAGGAGATCGCCATCAACGAGGCGCTCGAGGCGGCCGGCATCACCCCGGTGGAGACCGACCTCGGCGAGTACATCATCCAGCTCGCTGGCGAGCCCCCCAGCCACATCATTGCCCCGGCCCTGCACAAGACCCGCGAGCAGATCATCGAGCTGTTCCGCGAACATCATGTCAAGTACGGTCTCACACAGGCGCTCGAGACAGTGCCCGAGATCGTCGACGAGGCGCGCAAGGTGCTGCGCGACAAGTACTTCGCCGCCGATGTGGGCATCACCGGCGCCAACTTCCTGATCGCCGAGACCGGCAGCGCGGTGGTCGTGACCAACGAGGGCAACGGCGATCTGACCGCCACGCTGCCCAAGACCCACATCGTGTTGGCCAGCCTGGAGAAGATCGTGCCCACGCGCGAGGACGTGGCCGTACTGCTGCGCCTGCTCGTGCGCAGCGCTACCGGCCAGCCCTTCACCGCCTACACCAGCTTCTTCACCGGTCCGCGCCGCGCCGAAGATCCGGACGGCCCGGAACACTTCCACGTCGTGCTGGTCGACAATGGCCGCAGCGCCATCGCCGGCGACGCCGATTTTCGCGAGGTGTTGCGTTGCATCCGTTGCGGTGCCTGCCTCAACCATTGCCCGATCTACAACGCCGTCGGCGGACACGCCTACGGCTGGGTCTATCCAGGGCCGGTCGGCTCGGTGCTCACGCCGCTGCTGATCGGGGAGGAGAAAGCCGCCGATCTGCCCAACGCCTCCACGCTGTGCGGGCGCTGCGAGGCGGTGTGTCCCATGTCGATCCCGCTGCCTAAGATGCTGCGCAAGCACCGCGAGCGCCAGTTCGCCGAGCGCATCGTGCCGCCGCGCCAGCGTCTGGCGCTGCAGGCCTGGGCCTGGCTGGCGAGCCGTCCCGGCCTGTATCGCCCGGCCGTGCGCGTCGGCGTCGGCCTGCTGCGCCTGTTGGCCGGGCGACGCGGTCGGCTGCGCAGCGTGCCGCTGGCGGGCGCCTGGACTCAGGCCCGCGATCTGCCGGCCCCGCAGGGAGGCACCTTTATAGACGCCTGGCATAAGGGACGGCGCCGATGAGTGAGGCGAAGCAAGCGATTCTGGCACGGCTGCGCGCGAATTTGAGCGACCCTGAAACACGCCGCGGCGCCGTCGAGCAGCGCCTGGATGCGCATGCGCGCGGTCCGGCCCCGGCGGTGGATGCGGATGCGGCGGCGGATTTCATCGCCCGCCTGGAAGCGGCCGCTGCGACGGTCGTGCGCGTGCATGACGGCGATGCCGTCGTGGCCGAGGCGAGCGCCTATCTGGAACAGCGCGAGCTGCCGCCCCGTTTGTTGCTGGCCGATGATCCGTGGCTGCAGGGCGTGGCCTGGCCCCAGGCGCTGCAGATCGACGTCGGCGCCGCGGCGCCCGACAGTCTCGTATGCCTGAGCGCGGCCTACGCGGGTATTGCCGAGACGGGTTCGCTGGTGCTGTTGTCCGGACCGGTGACGCCGACCGGGCTCAATTTCCTGCCGGATCACTATCTGTGCCTGCTACGCACCGTCGACATCGTGCCCCGGATCGACGACCTGTGGGGGCGGCTGCGGGCCGAAGGGCGCGCCATGCCGCGGGCGCTGAACCTCATTACCGGGCCCTCGCGCACCGCCGACGTCGAGCAGACCATTCAACTCGGCGCGCACGGTCCGCGCAGCCTGCACGTACTTCTGCTGGACGAAGCCTGACCGCGCCGCCGCGTCAGTTGGCGCCGAGGCCGTGCACGATGTCGCGCGTTGCCCGGTACAGCGCCTGATACTGCCGATAGCGCTGGTCGTACAGTGAGTAGTACTCCTCATTCGGCTGCAGGGAAGTCTGCGGCGGATTCCAGGCGTGAATGCTGCCGGGCTCGACGAGTCCGGCGCATAGGCCTGCGAGATAGGCATCGCCGTAGCTGGCGCCCAGGGTGATGCCCGGAATGTGCTGGCGCGCGTGGCTTGCGTCGCTGACGATTTGCGGCCAGGTCTCGCTTTGTGCACCGCCGCCGACGGCCATGATGCGGTCGATCGGCGCACCGATGGCCTGGAAGGTGTCCAGGTTGTGGCGGATGCCGAGCGCGACGCCTTCGAGTACGCTGCGGTAAAGGTGGTCGCGGCCGTGTGCGAGCGTCAGCCCTGCCAGCACACCCTTGGCCAGCGGGTCGTTGATGGGCGTGCGCTCGCCGCTGAAGTAGGGCAGCAGCAGCAGGCCTTCGGCGCCGGGCGGTACGCGCTGCGCGCCGTCGAACAGTTCCTGGTAGGCGCTGTCCTCGGGCAGGTCGCGGGCGAAGTGGTCTCGGAACCAGCGGGTCAGGCTGCCGGTGGTGCTCATGCCGGCGGCCAGCGCGTATTGGCCCTCGAAGGCCCCGGCCGTGGTCCATACACGAGGGTCGGGGTGCGGTTCGTCCTCGATCAGGATGAAGAAGGTAGTGCTACCGTACATGATCATCAGGTCGCCGGGCCGGGTCACGCCTGCGCTGATGGCCTCGGACAGGGCGTCCACCGCGCCGACCGCGACCGGGGTGCCGGCGGCCAGTCCGGTCGCCTCGGCCGCCGCCGCCGAGATCACGCCGGCCTGTTCGTCGCTCCAGCCCAGCCGCGGCAGCAGATCCCGCTCCGCCAGACCGGAGCCCAGTGCATCGTTCCATTCGAGCGAGTGGATGTCGATCAGAGGCATGTAATGGCTGGCGGTATGCCTGTCCATCACGTGCTCGCCGGTTAGCCGATAGACGAGGTAGGAGCTGGCGGTGTGCAGCTTGTGCGTGGCTGCCCACACCTCGGGTTCGTGACGCTGCAGCCAGCGAATTTTGGGGCCGATCGCCTGGCTTGTGAAGGCCATGCCGCTGTGACGTATCACGGCGTCCTCGCCAAGGCGCTCCGTGAGTTCGGCAATCTCGCTCACGGCGCGGGTGTCGACGCCGTAGAGAATGCCCTTGCGCAGCGGGCGACCGGCGGAGTCCAGCGGCAGCAGGCAGGGGCCGATGGCGCTGACCGCCACTGCGGCAATATCGCTGCCGCGGACCGAATCGCCGTCGATCAGCTCTCGGCACAGCTCGAGAACGTCGTTCCACCACACCCCGTCGGCGTCCTGCTCGGCCCAGCCGGGGTAGGGGATGTCCATGGTGTGCGGGACCGTGGCAGATTTGACGATCGTGCCGTCGGGCCTGACCAGCACCCCCTTGCTGCTGTAGGTGCCGACGTCGATGCCGAGAAGCAGTTCGCTCATGGGATGACTCTCCGTCTATCCGAGTTGGACGTCGCCGCAGAGATGCACTTCGACGCCCATGGCGTCGAAGGCGGCGGCCTTGCATGCGAGTGCACGATCCGCGGCATCGGAATCCGGAGCATAGGCGATCTGGACGTGGTTGGCCTTGAGCCGGGCCATCATGGCGTCGCGGTCGACGCCGTGGGTGACGAGGTGGACGATGGGCCATTCTGGCGTGGTGGCTTGACTGCGGCGCCGGGTTTCGGCCTCGGGCAGGCGCAGCACCGTGCCGCGGCCGAGGTCGACGTGCAGTCTGCCGTCCATGATGAAGACGCGGCTCCAGACCACGTCGCCCGGCTTGCCGCTGCCGGAAAGCGTGCTGCCGCCCTTGGGAAAGTACATGGCCGGCTGGCGATGGCCGTGGGCGCCGGCATAGCCGCCGTCGATATGGCTTGCCGGCACGGCGCCGCTGATCTGCAGGGTCCAGACGAAGGCGTCGACGGCATCGCCCTGCGCATCGGGGCCGCGGTAGCGTTCGCCCCAGCGCAGATCGTGCAGCGTGGTGGCGGGGTCGAAATCCAGCGTGCGCCAGACGCGGTTGGTGACCAGCGCGTCGAGCGCAGCGCCCTCGTCGACTTCGTTGAAATGCGGCAGCGGCTGGCCGGCGTACAATTCGGCGCCGCTGTGCGCGTCGAATACCGGCGGTCGCTCGACGTTGTTGAGCATGCCTTCCACCAGATCGCTGGCGGGCGCCATGTCCTTGAGTCCCTGCTGATACTGGATGCCGATCACGTCGCAGCCGAAGGCGTGCGCCATGCGTACCGCCGCGACATACATCTTCGCCTGCTCATGGATCTGCGCGTCGGTCAGTTCGGTGGCTTCGTCGGCGCCGGTGTGGAAGGTGATGCCGCGCGCGTCCAGCCAGTTGCGGACCGCTGCGGCCTCGTCGTCCCCGACCAGACGCATCTGCGCCAGCAGGGCGGACTGACTAAGGCGTTCCTTGAAGATGCCCAGGGGGTTGAGCAGGGCGTCTTCCATGATCGCGTTGTACATGCCCATGCAGCCTTCGTCGAAGACGCCGAGAATGGCCTTGTCGCGTTTCAGGGTGCTGGCGACGTCATGTCCGAGAGCATGCGCGTCTGCCTTGAGCTGGGCCGGCTGCAGGTTGCGCACGTGGCTCGTGTCGTGCGTGACCGTGCCTTCGGCCAGCCACTGTTGCAGCTTGGCGCGAAAGGTTGCATCGCTGCCGAAATCTTCGCTCCACAGCGAGCTGTAGGCGCGCCCAGCCTTGGTGAGGCTGCCGTTCAGGTTCAGCACGCCGACGAGTCCCGGCCAGGTACCGTCCCAGTTGGCCACGGTCAGCACGGGGCCGCGGTGATGGAGCAGGCCGGGCAATACGTGGTGGCTGTACTGCCACACCGCCTCGGCGACCACGACCGGCGTTTCGGGATCGATGGCGTTGAACACGTCCAGGCCCATGCGCTGGCTGCTGATGAAACCGTGTTTCTCTGCGGGGTCGTAGGGGTGGGCACGCGTCAGCGTCACGCCCTCGGCGGCAAAGGCCGCCGTGAGCTTGCGTTCCATCTCTTCCTGCACGGGCCAGCACATCTGGTTGGCCGAAAGGCGCAGGTCTCCGCTCGCGACGAGCACGGCGCTGTCGATCCGTGAGTTCATGGTCTCTCCTCCCGACGTCGTGTCGGTTGTTCAGGCCGGCGATGCCGGCCTGTTGTCGTGGTATGCGGGGGCAGCGTTTTTCGGCGGTGTTCAGGCGAATCCGCCGACGACGGCGCCGACGCGGTCGAATTCCTCGGCGCTCAGGTCCATGCCGGCGAGCCGCCCGGCGCGGCTGCCGCGCCCGAGGTGTTCCATCGCGGCCTTGATGGCGGGAATGATGTTGCCGTTCGCCGCGGCGATGATCCCGGCTGTCTCGTAGATCGCGAGCTGCGCGCTTTGCATGCCGGCGCGATCGCCCGCGCAGGCTGCGCGGTACAGCTCCAGGTAGGGTTCGACGCGCACGTTGCCAAGGCCCGTGACCACGCCGGCCGCGCCGGCCGCCAGCGAGGCGGCGGCCAGCATGTCGTTGCCCTGGATGCAGGCGAAGCCTTCGCCGCCGATGGTGTAGACCACCTGATTGAAGGTTTCGAAATCGCCGGAGCTGTCCTTGATGCCGACGACGTTGGGGTGTTTCGCCAGGCGGGCGATGGTGTCGAGCTGCATCGCGTTGTGCGTGTTCTGGGGGATGTTGTAGAGAATCAGCGGTACCGGGCTGGCGTCGGCGATGGTTTCGAAATGGGTGACGATGGCCGCTTGCGAGACGCCGTAGTAGTAGGGGGTGGTGACGGCGACGAAGTCGGGTTCAAGGGTCTGAAATTGCTGCAGTTCGGCGAGCGCCAGAGCCGTGGAGGGCTGGATGGATACCGCGCAGACGGCCACGCCCGCGTTCGTGCCCTTTTTGGCCAGTTCGAGTATTTCCAGTTTTTCCGCCGTCGTCAGGATCGCGCCTTCGCCGGTGGTGCCGTTGACGAACAGGCCGTGGATGCCGGCGTCTGCGAGATAGGCAAGCTGCCTGTCCACGAGTGCGTGGTCGATGCCGCCTGCGTCGGTCTGGCTGACGGCCAGAGCCGGGATGATGCCTTTCAGTCGTGCTGCCTTGTCATTCATGAATGTATGTCCAGTTTCCTTACCAGATGAAGGTTGTCAGTGATGCGCCGTCGGGCCGATGACGCTGGGTAGCCAGGTCACGGTTTCCGGGATGTAGGTCACGATCGCGAGCACCACGATCATGGCGCCGAGCAGGGGCCAGATTTCCCGTATCACGTCCCTGAGGGGGGTGTCGGAGACCGCCGATGTGATGAACAGCAGCGGTCCGTAGGGGGGCGTCGAAAGGCCGATCATCATGTTGAGCACGATCATGACGCCGAAGTGCACCAGCGACATGTGCAGTTGCTGGATGAGCGGAACGACGATGGGTATGAACACGACGGTGATCACCGAGGTGTCCAGAATCATGCCGAGCGCGAGGAAAATGAGGTTGATCAGCAGAAGCAGCAGGTATTTGTTGTCGGTGACGGTCAACAGCAGGTGCGCGACCATCGAGGGGATCTGCTCGACCGCGATCACGTAGGAGAACACGAAGGCGCTGGCCACCAGCAGGGTCAGCATGCCGGTCATGCGCACGGTGTCGACGAGCACTTCCCACAGCGCCTTGAGACCGATCGCGCGGTAGACGAACAGCGACAGGATCAGTGCGTACAGCCCGGCGATGGCGCCGGAGCCGGTGGGCGTGACGATGCCGGAGTAGATGCCGCCGAGCAGGATCACCGGCGTCAGCAGCGCGGGGAATGCGCGGATGGTGAAGACGACGAATTCGCGCGGCGTGTAGTGCCGTCCGCGCGGATAGTTGCGCCGCCGCGAGACGATGACCACGTAGATCATCAGCGCTATCGCGAACAGCACGCCGGGAATGATGCCGCCGATGAACAGCGCGCCGACCGAGGCGCCGGACAACAGCGCATAGATGATCATCGGGATGCTGGGCGGAATGATGGTGCCCATGGTGGAGGCGGAGGCCGCGATGGCGCAGCTGAAGCCGCCGTCGTAGCCGAAGCGCTTCATGGCGGAGATCTCCATCTTGCCGAGTCCGGCCGCTTCGGCGACCGAGGAGCCGGTCATGCCGGAGTACACCATGGAGTCGATGATGGTGACGTGGGCCAGGCCGCCGCGATAGCGGGCGAGGAAGGAGTTCACCCAATTGAAGAGCATGTCAGTGATCTCGCCGCGGTTCAACACGTTGGCGGTGAAAATGAACAGCGGCACGGCGATGAGGACGTATTCCGAATACAGCGTCGTCAGCACCTTGGAGGCGACGATGCCGACGTCCTGGCCGTTGGCGGCGAGATAGAAGATGCCGGTCAGCATCAATCCCAGCGCGACCGGAATCCGAATGAGGAAAATGAGGGCGAATACGACGAACGGAACGAAGAAGTGCCAGCTCATGCCGCGTGCTCCTCATCCGCCTGTGCATGCCCGAGGAGGATTCTGACGTCCTGCACGATGTCGATCGCGGTGTAGGCGATGACCATGATCAGAAAGACGAGAAAAGGGGCGTAGACGACCGACATCGGGATATTCAGGATCGTCGTGGACATCATGCCCATGAAGCTGACGTAGCGCAGCGCCGGGAGGAAGGCGATGCAGAATCCGATACAGACGATGCCGTTGGAGGCGATGCGCACGTAAGGCTGCAGGCGCTTCGGAAAGCGGTCGTACACGAGTGTGAATGCCAGATGCTCCCGCTGGCGCATGGTGTAGATGCCGGCGAACAGCACCGACCACACGAATGCCACCCGGGTGATTTCGAATGCCCAGGTGGACGGGGCGTTCATCACGTAGCGGTAGAAGATCTGCAATATGAACGCCATGAACATGACCGCGAACGACAGGACGGGAAGATAGATCTCCACGCTGTCGCGCAGCAGCCGGAAGGCCTTTTTCATTGCCGTGTCATCCTGTGTCGAGCGTCCGCAAGGCATCGGCGCGGCGGCCGCGGGGCCGCGCGCGCCAAAGCCTTGCATGTTGGTTGTGGAAGGGCTGAATGCGCCGGTCAGTTGGCTGCGGCGTTGGCCTGCTTGATGTAGTCGTACAGGCCGTTGGTGTTCCAGTCCTTGGTCACCGCCGGGTGCGCGGCGTACCACTTTTCGGCGTGGTCGTAGAAGGCCTGAATGTCCGGGTGCACGATCTTCACGCCGTGCTCGGAGAAGAACTTGACGAGTTCCGCGGACTGTTCGCGCGTCTGCGAGTCCATATAGGCGCCGGCGGCCTTGATGGCGGCACGGACGTCCTGCTGCTGAGCCGGGCTCAGGGAGTTCCACTTGTTGAGGTTGATGGCGGGGAAGGTCGGCTCGAGGCAGTGATGGGTCAGGCTGATGTTTTTCGCCACCTCGTAGAACTTCATCGCCTTGTCCGTCGGCAGCGGGTTGTCCTGTGCATCGATCACGCCGGTCTGCAGAGAAATGTAGACCTGGGTGAAGGCCAGCGGCGTGGGCTGGGCGCCGAGCGCGCGGGCGAGGTCCAGGAAGGCGGGGGTGTCGGGCATGCGCAGCTTGACGCCTTTCAGGTCGGCAGGCGTGCGGATCGGGTGTCCGACATCACGGTAGTTCAGCTGACGCGCGCCGAGATACCAGGCATCGAGCGGCAGCACATGCATCTTGCGCGCAACATCGGCGTAGAAGGCAGTGACCTTCTTGCTGTCCATCACCTTGCGGAACACCGCGTAGTTCTTGAACAGATAGGCCGACTGGAACATGGTGAACGTCGGCACCTGCTTCTGCGTCGTGCCGCCGCCGATGAAGGCCATGTCGACGTTGCCCAGTTCCACCGCCTGCTCCTGCTCGCTCTTGGTGCCGAACAACTGGCCGGAGGCGTAGATGCGCACCTTGATCTGATCGTGCGAGCTTTTCTCGACGCGGTTCTTGAAGATTTCCAGTGCCTTGACCTGGAGCTGGGAGGGCGAGGCGACCGTGGCGAAGCTCAGTACGACGGGCGATGCGGCCATGGCCGGCGGTACCGCCAGGCAACATGCCGCCAAAACGGGAAAAAGTGTGTTCCTGATCGTTTTCATGAACTGCCTCCTGTTGCTTTTTGTGTCCCTGCCTTTGCAATCGGCAGGTGGTTGTTCGCGACTCGCGTCAATGACCTGGCTGAGGTTTTCCGGTGTATCCGAGTCTGCGGGAGATGTTGTCGGCCGTCTCCGTGACGAGCTTTGAAATGGATGAAAGCCGCTTGAAGGTATTGCGTTCGGCCAGGCCGGAAACGCTGACGGAAGCGAAGACGCGCCCCTCGAAATTGAAGATGGGTGCACTGACGCAGCGCAGGAAGTCTTCGTGTTCCATGTTGTCGATGGCGTAGCCCTGCTTCACGATCTTGCGCAACTCGTCGCGCATTTTCGATTCCTCGTGAATGGTGTTCTTGGTGTACTGGTGCAGGCCTTTTTCCTTGATGATTCTCGACTGTTCGGTTTCCGGCAGATAGGCAAGGATCGCCTTGCCGACCCCGGTGCAGTGCAACGGGCAGCGGGCGCCGATGATCGATGTCATGCGAAACCGCAGGCGCGATTCGACGCAATCCAGATACAGCACTTCGTCGTTGTCCAGTACGGTGAGGTGGACCGTCTCCTCCGTTTTCTCGCTCAGCTCGAGCAGAAACGGATGTGCAAGGCGGACGATGTCGAACTGGTTCTGCGCGCGATTGCCCAGTTCGATCAGACGGCTGCCCAGGCTGTAGCGTTTGGTGTCCGCGTTTTTTTCCAGCACGCCCTCTGCCAGCAGCGTTTCCGCAAGATCGTGCGCGCTGCTCTTGGCCAGGGAGAGCGTCTGGCATATTTCGGTCACACCGAGCTCGCCACGCCGGCTGATTTCCTCAATGATGCGGAATGCGTTAGAGACAGTTTTGACGATCATTGTTTGACGTTCGTATATACGAACTCTGTTCGGGAAGATGTCTGCAGTTTATAGTGCAGCAAGCCCGAGGAGTCAAACGTGGGGGATCGCGGTGTGCTCTGGCGGCTGTTTTCCGCGCCGCGCCATGTATGCAATCGATGCGAATGCAGCAGGCGCGCGCAGCTTGAACGGTAGGCGGATTGGCAGGAAGCCGTCGTGCGCGGCTGCCGAAAGCAGGCTAGTCGGCCAGCTCGGCGTGCCTGAAGCAGTCGGTGGTGTGGTCGTTGACCAAGCCTGTGGCCTGCATGAAGGCGTAGCAGATGGTGGGGCCGACGAACTTGAAGCCGCGCTGCTTGAGCGCCTTGCTCATGCGCTCGGATTCCGGCGTGCTGGCGGGTACGTCGGACAGCTGCCGCCAGTGGTTCTGGCGCGGCTGCCCGTCGACGAAGTCCCACAGGAAGTCGGCGAGCGAACCGCCTTGTTCGGCGAGTTCGAGATAGGCGCGGGCGTTGGCGATGGCGGCGGCGACTTTGAGGCGGTTGCGCACGATGCCGGGGTCGGCCAACAGGCGGGCGGTGTCGGCCTCGCCGTAGCGGGCGATGAGTTCGGGATCGAAATTATCGAAAGCGCGGCGGTAGGCTTGGCGCTTGTGCAGGATGGTGGCCCAGGACAGCCCGGCTTGCGCACCTTCGAGGATCAGCATCTCGAACAGATGCCGGTCGTCGCGGCAGGGTACGCCCCATTCCTCGTCGTGATAGGAGAGGTACAGCGGGTCGCCGGCGGGTGCCCAGCCGCAGCGAATGGGGGCGGTGTGTGCAGTGGTGCTCATGCGCGTGTCCTGTTTCGTCGGTACGTCAGCCTGTCGCCGAGACTGGCCCGGAGCCCCGCAGCGGGACTCCGGACGGGTAAGGCGGAAAGGACGCCGCAGGAGGCGAGCCGCTACATTCCCAGGTAGGCCTTGCGAACGTCCGGATTCTGCGCCACCTCGTGCGAAGACCCCTCAATTTCGACTTTACCTTCGGCGAGGACGTAAGCATAGTCCGACAAGGCCAGGGCGAGGTGTACGTTCTGCTCGACCAGCATGATGGTCAGGCCGGCTTCCTTGAGCTCGCGCAGCGTGGCGAACAATTGCTGGGTGAGCAGCGGAGAGAGGCCCAGCGAAAGTTCGTCGATGATCAGCACCTTGGGGTCGGCCATCAGGCCGCGGCCGACGGCGAGCATCTGCTGTTCGCCGCCGGAGAAGGTGCCGGCCTTCTGGTGGCGGCGTTCGGCCAGGCGCGGGAAGAAGCCGAACACGCGTTCGAGATTGCGCTTGTAGTCGCCGCGCGCGCGTGGCGAGAAGGCGCCCATCTCGAGGTTCTCCTCGACGGTCATGTCGGAGAACAGCTGCCGGCCTTCGGGCACCAGCACCAGCCCGCGGCGGGCCTTGTCGTGCGCGGTGAGCTGCGTGACGTCCTCGCCCTCGAACAGCACACGGCCCTTCCACGGCCGGATGCTGCCGGTGGCGGCGCGCAGGGTGGTGGTCTTGCCGGCGCCGTTGGCGCCGACCAGCGTGGTGAGGTGGTTGGGCTGTACGGCGAGGCTGACGCCCCACAGGACCTGGACTTCGCCGTAGCCGGATTCCACGGTTTCCAGTTGCAGAATGGCTTCGCTCACGTCGACATCTCCAGGATCTTGTGCGTGAGGTCGGGATCGCCGAGGTAGGCCTCGATGACGACCTCGTCGTTGGCGATTTCCTCGGGGCTGCCTTCGGCGAGCATTTCGCCGAAGTTGAGTACCATGACTCGGTCGGACAGGCCCATGATGGCCTGCATCAGGTGCTCGATCATGAGGATGGCGATGCCGCGTTCGTCGCGCAGACGACGAATGACCTCGATCATGCGCCCGACCTCGGTAGGATTGAGGCCGGCCAGGGTCTCGTCGAGCAGCAGCAGGCCGGGCTGGGCGGCGACCGCGCGGGCGATCTCCAGGCGTTTCTTGCCGGCGATGTTGAGTTCTCCGGCCAGGTGCTCGGAGCGGTCGTTCAGATCGACCAGCTTGAGCACGTCGTACGCTACCGAATGCGCGGCTTTGAGCGACAGGTTGGAGGCCCCGAAGCAGGCTCCCACTGTGACGTTCTCCAGCACCGTCATGTCGTTGAGCGGCTTGACGATCTGGTGCGTGCGCGACAGGCCCAGGCGCACCACGCGATAGGGCTGCATGCCGGTGATGTCCTGGCCGCGGAATTCCACGCGTCCCTCGTCCGGACGGATCACACCGTTGATCAGATTGAACAGCGTGGTCTTGCCCGCGCCGTTGGGGCCGATCAGGCCGTAGATCTCGCCTTCGCCGATGTGGAAGCTGACCTGATGTACCGCGCGTACGCCGCCGAAGCGCTTGCCGACGCCACTGACTTTGAGGATTTCGTTCATTCGAGCACCTTTCTCAGCTTGGGCAGCCTGCGGTACAGCCAGCCGGTGAAGCCGCCGGGCAGGAACAGCACGATGGCAAGCAGCAGCACGCCGGCGACCACCAGCTGGAACTGGGAGAAGGTCGGCGAGACCAGCAGGAAACCGCGGAACTGTTCGTAGACGAAAGCACCGAAGGCGGCGCCGAACACCGTGCCCTGGCCGCCGAGCATGAGCATGACGATGGCCTCGATCGACAGCGTCAGGTCGAAGGCCTGATCCGGCAGGATGACGCCGTTCTTGAAGAAGTACAGCGTGCCGACCATGGCCGGAATGAAGGCCGAGATGGCGTAGATCGCGCTCTTGTACCAGGGCGCGCGCACGCCGAGCACGATGGCGGCATCCTCGTCCTCGCGGATGGCGAACAGGCCCAGGCCGAACTTGGAGTTCTTGATCGCCAGGCTCAGCAGCAGTGACACGCCCATCAGCGCGACGATGGCGAAGTAGACGATCCACAACGCGTGGCGGGGGCCGCCGAGCGGTGCGAAGCTGCTGAACGACAGGTACATGCCGCTGGCGCCGCCGAAGGCCGGCAGGTTGGCCACCAGCGCCTTGACCGCTTCAACGATGCCGATGGTGGCCAGCGCGAAGTAGGCACCGCGCAGACGCAGGATGCCGAGGCCCAGCAGCAGCGCGAGCAGGCTGACGCAGGCACCGGCGATGAGGCTGGCCAGCCACAGCGGCCAGTGCAGCACGGTCACCATGTACATGCCGAGGTAGCCGCCCAGGCCGAAGAAGGCGATGTTACCGAAGTTGACGTAGCCGGTGTAGCCGATCATGAGGTTGAGGTTGGAGGCGAGGACGATGTAGACCGCACCGAGCAGCAGGCTCTCGCGCAGGCTGACGTCGCCGCTTATGCCGGGCACCAGCGCGAAGATCGCGGTGACGGCGAGGACGATCCAGAAAAACGGTCGTTTGTACATCAGCGTCCCTTCCCGATACGGAACAGCCCGCTGGGGAAAGCCAGCAGGATGAGCACGAATAAGGTGAATTCGATCACCGGCGTCCAGCTGACGTCGACGAACGGTGCGACACCGCCCTCGATGAGGCCGAGCAGGATGCCGCCGAGCAGCGCACCGGCCGGATTGCCGAGGCCGCCGAGCACGGTCACCACGAAGCTCTTCAGTTCGTAGCTGCCGCCGGACAGGATGGTGAACGGAAACAGCGTGGCGATCAGCGCACCGGAGGCACTCGCCACCGCGATGCCCAGGCCGAAGGCGATGGCCAGGATGCGGCGGGTGGGTATGCCCATCAGTTCGGCCGCTTGGCGGTTGCTGGCCACAGCGCGCACGGCCTTGCCGGTGCGGGTGTGGTACAGGAAGCCGTACAGCGCGGCGGCGATGATGATTGCCAGTATGGCGGCGAGGATCTGAGTGCCGGGGATGGTATATCCGTGCCAGCTGATCCCGGGGAGGCTGAAGTTCACGTTGTACGGACTGGTGGTCCACAGCGCTGTGCCGGCGCCGATCAGGATCATGTTCACGGCGAAGGTGGCGAGCAGGCTCATCAGGTCCGAGCTGCCGATGACGCGGTTGACCGCGATCCAGTAGACCATGACTCCGACCACGAAGCCGCCGGCCAGGATCGGGAGCAGCGACAGATAGGGGTTGAAGCCGGCCACGGAAACCAGGAAGTACAGCGCGAACATTCCGAGCGCGATCATGGCTCCGTGCGTTAGGTTGATCACCTTCATGACGCCGAAGATGAGGGTCAGGCCGATGGCGGCGAGGCCGTAGATGGCGCCTACCAGCAGGCCGCTGGCCAGCGAGGCAATGACGTCGTACATAAGAGTTCCCCTGCGTGGATGCTCCGGGCCGAGATGGCGGCCCGGAGCAGGCGTTCGTCGCTTACTGCGCGAACTTCTTCAGCGGGTAGATGATGGGCGCGGTCTGCGCGGCCGAGGGCCACACGACCTGGCTGACCAGCTTGCCGTTGGCGCCCTTCTGCCACTGTGCAAGAACCATGTCGTGGCCGATCTGCAGGCCGTGGTCCGCGACGCCGGTGGCGAAGTGAATGCGGCCGTAGAAGGTCATCGCATCCATGTGGTTGAGGGCCTTGGCGACGGCTGCCTGCTTGATGCTGCCGGCCTGCTCGATGGCGTGCTGCAGCACCAGACCCGCGGCGTAGCCACCGGCGGCATGGTAGCCTGGGCGGCTGTGGTACTTGGTTTCGAAGGCCTTGGTGAAGGCAGCCGGGGTGGGGCCGAAGTCAGGCTTGTAGGTTACCGACGGCTCCCACTGCGAGGGTACGGTCACGCCCATGGCGGCCTTGCCCATGCTGGCGAACTTCGGGATGTCCGGTGCGACCAGTAGCGAGATGAAGCCCAGCTTGACCTTCTTGTCGTAGAGCTGGCGAGCCAGGGTGCTGCCGTCGGCATAGTGGCCGCCGCCGATCAGCACGGTGGCGCCGGAGGAGACGATCTTGTTGATGATCGGTCCGAAGTCGGTGGTGTCGGAGGCGTAGGACTCGTCGAATACGACGTTCAGGCCCATGTGCTTGGCGGCCGCGGCGGCGCCTTTGGCCACGGCGGAGGAGAAGCCGTCGTTGGAGTACACCAGCGCGATCTTGGCGTTCGGGTCCTTGGCCTTGATCACGTCCAGCGCGCTCTTGAGGTACTTGTCGGCCGGTGTGTAGAGCTGGAATAGATCCTTGTTGCCCAGCTTGTAGGTCTTACCCTCGGCAGCGCCGGTGGTGATCATGATCTTGCCGAACTGCTCGGAGACCACGGCCGCCGTGGCGGTCAGGCCCGAGGAGTAGGGGCTGAACAGGAAGTTGGCGTTGTCCTGCAGGATCAGGCGGCTGTAGAGCTGTTGCACGCGACCGGCGGAAGATTGGTCATCGTAGTACTTGAGGGCGACCTTGTAGTGATCGCTGCCGACCTTGATGCCGCCGGCGGCGTTGACTTGGTCGCGCCACAGCTCGAAACCGAGCAGTTGGGGTTTGGAGTCGGCGTTGAGCTTGCCGGTCTCGGAAGTGGTGAAGCCGATGGTGAGTGTCTTGGTCTGGGCGTGGCCGAGTCCGGGCAGGACGAGGCTCGCGGCGATCAAGGCGTTCACAGCGAACTTGCGCATTGTTGATCTCCTCACTTGCTTATTGTCTTTTGTACTGCTGGATTGCATCCCTGCCGCTCTGCGGCAGGGCCTGGAGCGTTCTGAGCGTGACCGGCAGATCGCTGGCGCCACGTATGGTCCCGAGGGCCGGCTGTGGCTATCGCTCGGTATATCTAGTGGCAAGAGCCGTGCCAGGGCCCGGATTGGCGCCAAGCATGCTTGTGAAGAACCCAGGCAAGACCGGAATAGGCGGGATTCCGCCGAGAGCCTGGGATGAAAGTGGCGGTTTTCCGCCCATTTGCGCTCAGCGATATTGCTGGCGGTCCAGACCGTATTTGACGACCTTGTCGTGCAGTGTCTTGCGCGGGATGCCGAGCGCCTGGGTGGCCTCGCTGAGGTTGCCTTTGCACACGCGCAGTTCCTGCTCGATCAGGCTGCGCTCGAAGCCCTCGACCTGTTCGCGCAGGCTCATGGAGCAGTGTTCGGGCGCGGTGTGCACCAGACAGCCGATGTCGAAATCGAGCTGCTCGCCGAGCAGGACGTAGCGCTCGGCGGCGTTGCGCAGCTCGCGCACGTTGCCGGGCCAGGGGTGCGCGAGCAGGGTCGGCAGCTGGGCGGCGGTGAGCGGCGAGGTCTCCTTGCCGAAGCGTGCGCCGGCGACCAGGGCGAAATGCTGGAACAGCAGAGGAATGTCCTCGCGGCGGTTGCGCAGCGGCGGGATCTCTAGCGTGACCACGTTGAGCCGGTAGTAGAGATCTTCGCGGAACTCGCCGCGGTCGGCCGCTTCGCGCAGATCGACCTTGGTCGCGGCCAGCACGCGCAGGTCCAGCGGTACGGTCTGATTGGAGCCGAGGCGTTCCAGCGAACGCTCCTGCAGCACGCGCAGCAGACGCACCTGCATCGCCATCGGCATGCTCTCGATCTCGTCGAGGAACAAGGTGCCGCCGCTGGCGTGCTCGAGCTTGCCCAGGCGCCGGCCGCGCGCGCCGGTGAAGGCGCCGGCCTCGTGCCCGAACAGCTCGCTTTCCATCAGCTGTTCGGGCATGGCGCCGCAGTTGAGGGCGACGAAATTGCCGGTGCGCCGGCGGCTCAGCTCGTGCAGCGAGCGGGCGACGAGTTCCTTGCCGGTGCCGGTTTCGCCGAAGATCAGCACGTCGGCGTCGGCGTCGGCGACCTGGCGGATCAGTCCGCGCAGCCGCTGTATCGACGGGGAGCTGCCTATGATGCGTGGCCCGGGCGTGTTGTGTTCCTCGAGTTCACGGCGCAGGGCACGGTTTTCCAGTGTCAGCGCGCGTTTGTCCAGCGCACGCCGCACGACCTCGGTGAGGCGTTCCGGAGTGTAGGGTTTTTCCAGGAAGTCGTAGGCACCCTCGTGCATCGCGCCGACCGCCATGCTGATGTCGCCGTGCCCGGTGACCAGTACGACCGGCAGTTCGGGGTCGATCTCCAGCGCACGCCTGAGGAATTCCATCCCGTCCATGCCCGGCAGGCGGATGTCGCAGACCAGCACACCGGTGAATCCAGGACTCAGTTCCCTGAGCGCGGCCTCCGCGGTTTCGTAGCCGTTCAGGCGCAGGTCGGCGAGTTCCAGCGTCTGCTGGGCGGCGATGCGGATATGGGGTTCGTCGTCGACGAACATCACGTGTGCATTATCGGGCATGGCTGCGCTCCTCCTCTGGCGCGTGCGCGGCCGGCAGTTCGACGGTGAACTCGGCGCCTTCGTCCGCACAGTTCGCAGCACGGAGCGTGCCACCCAGCTCTTCGATGATGTGCATGGAGATGGATAGACCCAGGCCGAGACCTTCGCCCGACTGTTTGGTGGTGAAGAAGGGGTCGAATATCTGTGTCAGGTGTTCGCTGGCGATGCCCGGCCCATGGTCGCGCACCGTGATGCGGACCCTGTCCCTGTCCTGTCCGACGGCGATTTCCACGCGCGGGTCTGGCATGTCCTGCATGGCCTGTGCGGCGTTGCTGACGAGGTTGACGAACACCTGCTCCAGGCGCACGAGATCGCCCATGCAGTAGATGTCCTGCGACGCCAGTTCGGTCGCGACTGTCACGCCCTCGCGCTTGAGCCGCGGCGCCAGCAGGGCCAGTACGCCGTCGATCACGGCGGTCACCGAGACGGGTGCACGCTGGCCCGAACTCTTGCGGGCGAAGATCTTGAGCTGCTGGATGATGCGGCCCATGCGCTCGGTCAGGCCACTGATGCGCCCGAGGTTGTCGCGCACGTCTTCGGGTCGCTGGCGCTCCAGGAAGGCGGCGGCGTTGTCGGCATAGAAGCGGATCGCCGTGAGCGGCTGATTGAGTTCGTGATTGATGCCGGCGGCGAGCTGGCCGATGGCGGCCAGCTTGGCCGCTTGCACCAGTTCGTCGCGGGTCTGACGTAGAGCATGCTCGGTGTGTCGGTGTTCCTCGATCTCGCGCAGCAGGCGGGTGTTGGTGGCGAGCAGGTCGCTGGTGCGTTCGGCGACACGCTGTTCGAGCTTTTCGTGCGTGCGCTGCTGTTCGATTTCGTGGCGCTTGCGTTCACTGATGTCGTGCAGCGTGATGATGGCGCGATGCCCTTCGGGCAGGCGCATGGCGTTGATGCTTGCTTCCACCGGCAGTGTTTCGCTCGGGGCGCGCCGGGCCGCCAGTTCGACGGCGGGAAGCAGGGCGCCGCCGGGGATCGTCTGTGGCAGCAGTGCGCTGAAACGTTCGGCTGCCGTGGGGGTGAGCAGCTCGGTGAAATCGCGCCCGGCGACGTCGCCCGCGTTGCGGCCGAACAGTGTTTCGGCGGTCGGGTTGAAGAATTCGATGCGGCCGCGGTCGTCCAGGGTGATGAGGCCGGCGCGGGCGTTGTCGATGATCGTGCGCACGCGTGCTTCGCCGGCGGCGGCAGTCAGCGAAGCGGCGTGTTCGAGACGCAGGCGCTCGGCTACGCGGGCGCGGCGCTGCAGCAGGATCAGCACGCCGAGCAGCGCAGCGCCGAGCATGAAGCCGGCGAGCAGCACGGCGTGCAGCACGTAGCTGCCGACGGACCTGGAGTCGGACAGGATGTATACGCGCCAGCCGGCCGCCGGCATGTCCACGCCATGGGCGAGATAGGTGATGGACGAAGTGTCGCTGCGGAAGGTGAGAAGTTCGGCCTCGGGGGCCACGGTTCTGCGCGAGACGATGGGCAGCGTGTGCAGCGGGTGGTCGGCATAACGGCGACCGGCGATGATACGGTCGCGCGCTGTGGGAGCCAGGGGCACAAGGGTGTGATAGCGCCAGGCCGGTTTTGTGGACAGGAAAACGACGCCGTGTGGGTCGGTGACCAGAAACTGGTCGCGGCCGTTGCCTTGCCCGCTTTCGAGTGACTCCAGCGGGACTTTAACGGTGACCGCGCCAATGACCCGGTGGCCGTCGTGCACAGGGTAGGCGAAATAATAACCGCGTCGGGCGGACGAGGTGCCGAGTGCGTAGTAGTGGCCCAGGCGCCCGCGCATGGCCTCTTGGAAGTACGGCCGGAAGCCGTAGTTCTGGCCCACGAAACTGTCGGGTTTGTTCCAGTTGCTGGAGGCGAGGGTGAGGCCGTCGCGGCTGATGACGTAGATGGCGGAGGCGCCGGAGACGGAGGCGACGAAGGTCAGGTGGCGGTTGAGGTGCTCCAACGCCTGTTTGTCCTGCGGATGGTCGAGCAGGGTTCTTACGCCCGGATTGGCGGCCAACAGCCTGGGAAGATAGCGGTAGCGGCCGAGTTCGCGCTGGATATTGGCGATGTAGAGGCGCAGTTCGCGGTCGCCGCGGTCGCCCAGCTGGGCCAGGGCCGTGCGCTGTGCGAACTGCGCGGTGGCCCAGAGAATGCCGCCGCAGCCGAGGACGGCGAGCGCGATGGCGAGCGTTTTCCACCGGCGTGCGCGGGGGCTGGCCGACGGCCAGAACCAGGGGCGGAAGCTGGGAAGGATAGCCACGCGAGGATCGTCCGCACATCGTTGTCGAGCCGGCGGCGCGTGCGGCGGCGGGCGTCGACACGGGCCATGAGCGGGGCGGGTTGGCGGAGCGCGCCCGACGGACACGCATTCTACACGCATCCCGGGCGGCGGCGCGCAGCGGTAAAAAAAGCGCCGGCATGGTGCCGGCGCTGAGGGTCGCGGGACACGACGGGAGGAAATCGTCTCAGCGCTGTTGGTAGCCGTCGGTCAGCGTGCCGAGGAAGGCGACGATGTCGCGCATGTCCTGGCGCGTGAGCGCAGGGGCTTCGCCGCGATGACGATTGAACGGCGGGTCGATGGTGTCGATGTTGGCGCGGTACCTGACAGGCAGATCGTTGAATTTGTCCACCTTGCCGTCGGCACTACGCGGATAGATTTTCTGCGGGTCGGTGTCGCGGAAATCGTAGAACTCCAGCACTTGCATCAGCGTGTGATAGACGCCGTTGTGGAAGAACACGTGGCGTTTGGCTACGTTGCGCAGGGTGGGTGTGAGGAACATACCGCAGTACTGGGTTTGTTTGGCCAGATCCTTGCGGAAGGGGCCGCAGAGCCCCAGATCGAAATAGTGCGGATTGCGGTTGGCCGGAATGTGCGGGTTGCGCGGTACGCCGAGCGCTTCGTACTGGTGGTCGGTGAACAACGGTGGCAATCCGCTCAGCGTGGGTTTGTCTAGGTGGCAGGCGGCGCAGTCGCCCTTGTCCGGATCGTTGAACAGCAGATAGCCGCGCAGCTGCGCGGAGTCGAGTCGCGCCTTGCCTTCCAGCCAGGCGTCGTAGCGGCTGCTGTAGGGGTGAAAGTCGGGAGACTCGATCTGGTAGCGGGCGAGCGCGGACAGCGCTTCGGCCACGGCCATGCGCGGGTCGGCAAATATATTCTGGCCGAACAGTTGCTTGAAGATGCCGGCGTAGGGTGCGCGGGCGAGTTTGGCAGCGACGCTGGCCGGTGTACCCGCGTCCATTTCGAAACTGTTGAACAGCGGGCCGCCGGCCTGCTGTTGCAGGGTGTTCACGCGGCCGTCCCAGAACAGGCCGCCCTGAGGGACCAGATTGGCGGCGCTGGCAGTGGTGCTCTGCGCGGTCTTGGTCGCGCGCCGGGCATGCGCGCTTTTCGCGATCTTCTGGCTCAGGGTGACGGTTTCGTTTTCCTCGTTGTCCGGCCCGATACTGAAGGCAGGCTGGCGTTCGAGGTACATCAGGCTGGGAGGGGGACGGTAACCGGGCGTTTTCAGGTTGGGGCCGCCGTACATCACCGGAAGGTCACCGGGCGGGCCGTAGGCGTGTTGCGGGCTGTGGCAGGAGGCGCAGGACATGCGGCCGGAGCCGGATAGCGTACGGTCGTAGAAGATGTCCTTGCCCAGTTTCGCCATGGCCGATAGCGGATGGACCGCCGGACGTACCAGTTTGACCGGACGCGGGTTTTCGCCGTGAGCGAGGCGCCAGGTAGCGACGGGGTGGGTGAGCCACGCGCTGAGCGGGATCAGCGCGTGGAACTCGACGACGGGTTCGAGCAGCGTGAATGCCCCGGCGAGCAAGAGCAGGGCGGCTGCGCTCGCGGCCAGACGCGATCGGGTGAGAACGGGTTTCGGCATGCTGCGAGACCTTCTGCGGGAAAGGGCCCAGTGCCGCTCGCGGCACCGGGCGAAGGGCTGATGGTTCAGCTGTGTGCGATTGGTTCGCCGGTCCTGGTGTTGAGGAACAGCTTGGGATCGCTGCCTGTGCCGGTGAAGTTGAACATGTTCATGAGGCTGCCGGCGCTGGCATCGAAGGAGCCACCGCCCAGGCGTTCGCCGCCCAGCCAGTTGTCTTCGATGAAGCGGACCACGGAGGCCTGGGTGATACGCGAGTGGCTCACGTAGTTCTGCTTCGCCCAGGGCGAGATCACGATGAAGGGAATGCGTGTGCCGGGGCCGCAGCGGCCGTTGACCGGCTTGCCCTTGAGGCCCGCCATCGGCGTGCCGCGGCCGCACTTGCCGGCGCCGTCGAGCTGGTCGGCCTGCGCGTTGAAGGACGGGTTGGTGGTGTAGGCGAAGGCGTGGTCGTACCAACCGTCGGAGTCGTCCCAGGTGACGATTACGGCGGTGCTCTTCCAGTCGGGCTGTTTCTGCAGGAAGTTGACTACCTTGGTGATGAAGGCCTGTTCGTCCAGCGGGTCGGAGTAGCCGGCGTGGCCGTCTTCATAGGCAGGCGCCTTGAGGTAACTGACCGCGGGGAAGTTGCCGGCCTTTACGGCATCGAAGAAATCGTGCATGCCGTACTCGTGGTTGGCCGGATCGCGCTTGTGGGTGCCGGGCTCGTAGGTGTGGCCGATGGCGGCGACCGAGCTGGGACGCGCGTGCGTCGGGTTGGACGTGGACTTGAAGTACTGGAACCAGTCGTGGTGAGGAATGTAGTCCTTGACCGTCTGGCCGACCGTGGCCGAATAGGTGCTACGCTTGCAGCCGGTGGTGCCGTTGGCGTTGGTCTTTTCCAGGTCGAAGCCGCCCATGAAGCCGCCCCAGGTGATGTCGGCGGCATTGAGCAGGTTGCCGATATTCTTGCCTTCCATCATGACTTGGTTCTTGGGTTTGGAGCAGACGTCGTAGGCCGGGTCGACGTCGTTGATCATGGCGTAGCCGCCCTGGCCGTCCTTGATGTAGTAGGAGTAGGTCTTCATGGTGAACGGCTTGTGCGTGGTGTGCACGATCTTCATGCCGTCGGTCTGGCCGGAGACGACTTCCAGCGCACCCGGCGTGGACGGGCCGTAGGTGTCGGTGTAGGCGTTGTCGCTCATGGCGAAGTGCTGGGCGTAGTTCCACAGCGCGGTGACGGTGTTGCCGTCATAGTAGCCCATGACCTGGCCCCGGGTGCCGAAGGCGCCGGCGCCGCCGGGCGTGCTGCGGCCGGTGTATTTCGGGAACAGATCGGCCTTGCCGCCGTCATAGGCCATCTGTTCGGCGGTATAGGCGTGGTTCATGTCGGCGGTGGCGGCCTGCGAACGGTCGAGGCGGAAGGGTTCCGCCGCGTCCTTGCCGTTGGCCGGATTGGTCGCGTTCGGATTGGCGGACAGCAGACCGGCGGTGACGAGGTTGTTGACTTCGGGCGTGCCGTACAGCGCCTGGAAGGCCGGCTCGCCGGGCGGGTTGGCGGCCTTGGGATAGGTTGCGAAATAGTGATCGAAGGAGACGTTCTCCTGGTAGATCACCACGAGGTGTTTGATCGGAGTCAGCGTGTCGGCATGGGCCACGCCGGCTGCGGCGAGCAGCAGGGCGGGCGCGAGTGCGCGGGGCAAGCGCATGGTGGTTCTCCTGTGAGCGAGTTGGATCGCGTGCCGGATCCCCCCATGCCTGAACTCCGTACGCGATATTCGTGTTTCATCTGTAGCCCGGTATTGCCCGCCCCGGGCGGCGCTCTGCGGCGCCTGCTCCGGGGCGGGCAATAGCATGCGGTGCATATGTGACGCGCGTATGAAGAGACCGCGCCGGCAGCGAAATTGCGCCGAAACGGATGGTGCCGACATGCCGCGGGAGGTGCTACAGGCTGAACATGCGCTTGAGTGTGGGTTGGCCGATGAGGTGATGGACGACGGCCAGCAGGACATGGCCGGCCAGGTAGCCCCATATCAGGTTGCCGCAGAGCGAGTGCAGCTGGACCACGAGATAGAACAGCAGTGCGGGGGCCGGGTTGGAGCCCGCCAGCAGGTACAGCAGGACGCCGGTGAGGCCGGCGCCGGTGGCCGCCAGCAGTCCGAGCCCGTGCACCAGGCCGGCGAGCCCGCCGCGGTCGTCGCTAGCCGGAAACCGCCAGCGGGCGAGCGTGCGCAGATCGTCGACGATGTCGCGTCTTCCCTCCTCGCCCCAGGGGAACAGGTGCGAGAACAGGCGCTGACGGTCGAAGGGCATCCACAACCAATGCAGCATGACGACGGCCGCGGCGATCAGGCCCAGGTATTGATGCAGGCTGAAGACGGCCAGGCCGAATGCGGAGGTGTGGTGGTGAAACGGCGGCGACATGATCAGGCTGGTGAACATCTGCAGCGATATGGTCAGCGCAAGCGCGCCGTGCAGCCAGCGCAGCGGACGGCGCCACTCATGATGAACGGCAGGCAGTGGTTTCCAATCGAATTGCATGACGATAGCCCTTTGTATTGGTATGCCGCCAATGCTGCTCTGCGCCGGATTAAACAATGCTTGAGGCTTCATTACGGAGCCGTAAGTGTGTGCCTGCCCGCGTGGTGATAGCTTGAAATCCGGCATCAACCATAGTGGAGACAAGGTCATGAGCTGTAAGTTCGTCAAGGAAACCGACGAGGAACGGGCGGCGCGCCGCCGCTTTCTGAAACATGCCAGCGTGATGCTCGGCGCAGGGCTGGCGGCCCCGGCGGCGGCACGCGCGGCGCAGGGCGAAGTGGTGGACATCAGCCGCATCCCGGTGGATGGCATGGGTACGCTGAATTTCAACGGTCAGCCGGTGGTCATTCTGCATCGCAGCAAGTCGACCATCGCTTCGCTGGAGCGCAATCAGGGCAATCTGGCGGACCCGAATTCGAGCCGTTCGCAGCAGCCCGGATTCGCCGACAACCCGTATCGGTCGAAAGTGCCGGAATGGCTGGTGATGGTCAATATCTGTACGCATGCCGGTTGCCGTACGCACTATCAGCAGAGCATGGAAAGGGGCGCAGGCGGTTTTCACTGTTTCTGCCACGGCTCTCACTTCGATGCCGCCGGCCGGGTGTTTCGCGGTCAGCCGGCGCCGTGGAACATGGAGATTCCGGACTACGAGATCGACGTCAAGCGCAAGCGCGTCCATTTGCTGAGTTCGCAGCGGGTACGGCGACTCTATTGAACGGGGACAAACGGGCGGATTGGGCGCTATGATGGGGAACATGAAAATCCTGCTCGTGGAGGATGACCGCGAGGCCGCTGCCTATCTGGTCAAGGGGCTTACCGAGAGCGGACATTCGGTGGAGCATGCGGCCAACGGTCCCGACGGTCTGCACCTGGCCCTGACCGGCAGCTACGACGTGTTGATTCTCGACCGTCTGTTGCCCGGCCTAGACGGTCTCTCCCTGCTGTCGGCGCTGCGCGCGGCGAACGATGCCACGCCGGTGCTGTTCCTCAGCGCGCTCGGCGAGGTTGACGACCGGGTCGCCGGGCTGCGCGCCGGCGGCGACGATTATCTGGTCAAACCCTATGCATTTTCCGAATTGCTCGCCCGGCTCGAGGGGCTGGACCGGCGGGTGCGCCAGGAAACGGCCAGTTCGCGTCTGGAGGTGGCCGATCTGGTGCTCGATCGCGACCGTCACCGCGTCACCCGCGCCGGCCAGACCATTCGCCTGCAGCCGCGCGAGATGCGCCTGCTCGAGTACCTGATGCGTCACGCCGGCAAGGTGGTGACGCGTACCATGCTGCTGGAGCAGGTCTGGGACTACCATTTCGATCCGCAGACCAACGTCATCGACGTACATATCTCGCGGCTGCGCGCCAAGATCGACCGCGATTACGATCCACCGCTGCTGCACACCGTGAGGGGAGCCGGCTATCGCCTGGGCGTGACTGAAGAATGAATGTTGCCGTTCGTATACGGCAGTGGTTGCGCCTGCTCAGAACGACCGTCTTCCGCCTGGCCTTGGCCTACGCGCTGGCCTACAGCATGCTCACTGGCATTGTGCTGGGTGGTGTCTATCTCGTCAGCAGTCACTTTCTCAGGCAGCAGGTCGACACCGAATTGCTAGACGCGCGCGACGTCTTGCGCCGGCTGTTGCGAGATGAGGGCAAGAGCAAGCGCGACCTGCGTGAACTGTTGGGACGACCGGGCAGTCATCTGCCCGGGGCGCGTCTGTATCTGCTGATCGATAAGCATAGGCAGGTCATCGCAGGCAGCATGCCGGGGTGGCCGAAAGGACTGTCGCTGGACGAGGGATTTGTGACCTTCTCGTCCGTCTCGGGCATGTACTTCAATCAGATGCATGATGCGGACGATTCGCTCATGCGTGGACTCGTTACCCATCTGCACGACGGCGGCTGGCTGCTGATGGCGCAGCCGCTGGGTGAGGCCGACACGTTTGCCGATACCATATTGGCATTGCTGATGTTGGCACTGGCGGTGATCAGCGTGCTCAGCATTGCCGGCGGAGCGCTTATGGGCAGGGGCGTGTTGGCTCGGATCGACGCGGTGCGCGAAACGGCTGCCGAAATCATGGCCGGCGGCCTCGATCAGCGTATACCGGTCGCCGGGCGGCGCGACGAATTCGTCGAACTGGCGGAACATTTGAACGCCATGCTGGCGCGCATCGAGGCCCTGATTCACGGCATGCGCGCGGTCACCGACAACGTGGCCCACGATTTGCGCAGCCCCCTGAACCGTTTGCGCAGCCACCTGGAGGTGGCTCTGCTCGAGTCACGTTCGTCCGATGAGTATCGTCAGGTGCTGGAGGAGGCGGTCGACGAACTCGAAGGCGTGGTGCGGACCTTCAATGCGCTGCTGAGCATCGCCCAGGCCGAATCCGGGGTGCGTCGCGAGCATCTGACCGATGTCGACCTCACTGCGCTGGGTTCGGATCTGGCCGAACTCTATGAGGCTTCGGCCGAGGATGCCGGATTGTCCCTGGTCGCAGAGTTGGCGCCGGCGGTGCGCGTGCGCGGCCAGCGGGAGTTGCTGGCGCAGGCGCTGAGCAATCTGCTCGACAACGCCGTCAAGTACAGCCCCGCAGGTGGGCGTATCCTGCTGAGCCTGACGCGCGAGGGCAGGACTGCGCGGCTGCGGGTGTGCGACAGCGGGCCTGGGATTCCGGCCGCGAGCCGCGAGCAGGTGCTGGAACGGTTCGCCCGCCTGGATGTCGCAGTCCGGGCAATCAAACGTAGCTTGCGAACGGTTGTTTCGGCAAGCTGCGCTCAGCGGTTCGCTGATGGCCTGGGCCTTCCGACTGAACTACTCTACTGTCGGGCTCAATAACCACTAGTCGACACGTGACGGCCAATCAGCACCGCACAAGATTTCGGATTCGGCGTTCAACTTTGCTGCGAACGCTTTGTCTGCTTGCGTTGATCGTCTCTCCCGGTTCATCGGTTTACGCAGAGCGGGCAGGACATGCGCAGGCGGGCGCAGCTCAGAGCCGGTCCTCTCCAGATCGATGGCTGCGCTTCGGGGTACTGCCCTTGCAGAGTCCGACCAAGCTGGCCGAGATGTTCATGCCGCTGGCCGTTTATCTGCAGAGCCGTTTGCACCGACCCGTACAGTTCGTGACGGCGCCCGATTTTTCCACCTTCATGCGGCGCGTCGCAGCGAACGAATACGATATCGTGTACCTGAATCCTCTGCTGTTCGCGCAGGCCGAACATGACGGCTACCGCGCGGTGGTCAAAGTGGCCGGCGAGCCGTTCACGGGTATCCTGGTGGTGCGCAGGCAAAGCCCGATCCGACGGGTCACGCCGGCCGAGTTCGACAAGGGTTTGACCATCGGTTTCCCGGATCCGCGGGCGTATGCGGCCACGGTCATGACGCGCGGTTATCTCAGGCAACGCGGTATCGATGTCGATAAGTGCTGCAGAGTTCGCTATTTCGGTTCCCAGGATTCGGCGCTGGTCGCGCTCGATTCTGGGATCGTGGACGTCGCCGGTACGTGGTGGCCGTCATTGCGATCCATGCCGGCGGCGGTGCGCGCGAATCTTCGCGTCATTGCGGAGACGCCGCCGCAGCCGCAGATGCCCATCGCATTGAGGGTGAAGCTTCCCGTCGAACTGCAGCGCAAGATCACGAAAGATCTGCTCGAACTCGCGAAAACGCCGCGTGGACGCCAGGTGCTGGAGTATCTGGGGTTTCCCGATGGTTTCGCACCGACCAGCGACGTCGATTACGCGAAGGTGAAGTAGGCGAATACGATGGGCAAGGGACAATGGTTTGCGCGGGTGCTCCGGGGCGATGGGGAGTCCGAACATTGGAAAGAAGGGGTTCCCTGGTATGCGACTTTACGTGCGCGCCTGATTCTGTCGGTCGCCCTGGTTCATGTCGTATTGATGGGGGCGTTCGTCTGGGAGGCGGTGCAAGAGCAGTCGACCAGCATCCGCGCGGAGTTGGAAAGCCGGGGTCACTCCCTGGTCAATCTGATGGCGGTGGCGAGTACGAATGCCCTGCTGTCCGAGGATTTGGCCTCGCTCGCTGAGGTCACGGCGCGCGTCAAGCACCAGTCCGACGTGGCCTACGGCGTCGTCGTGGACGAGCGCGGCGAAGTCCTGGCGAGTACTGTGGAGGGCGAGGTGGGGCATCGGTTTGCCGCGGTCCGGCAGCGTCTCGGCGTGGACGCGTCCCACTTGCTCGATTTGGCCGAACCGATTCGTGTCGCAGGTCGGGAGGTTGGACGGGTGTACCTGGGGCTGTCTACCCAGGGCATGCGGGCGGAACTGGCGCGCATTCGCAACGAGGGCCTGTTGTTCATCGTGGCGGCGCTTTTGGTCGGCAGCGCCGCCGCCTGGCTGCTGTCATTCGCGGTGACGCGCAATTTGCAACGTCTCGGGGTTGCCGTGCGGCGGATTTCGGCGGGCGATAGCGAGGTCCGCGTCGTTGTGCGCGGCCGCGATGAAGTCGGCGTGTTGGGGCGTGCCTTCAACGGTATGCTCGATTCGCTGAACGCGGCTTCGCGTGCCGCCTCGGTCGAGCACGAAAAACGCGTCGAAGCGGAGCGCCTGGCCTGTGTGGGCGAATTGGCCGCCGGCATCGCGCACGAGATCCGCAATCCGCTGGCTGCCGTGATCAATTCGGTCAGCCTGCTTTCCGAACAGGAGCTCGAGGCGGACGACAGACAAAAGGTTCGCCGGATTCTGAACGACGAGGCCGGGCGCTTGCAGCGCATTCTCGAGAACTTCCTGCATTTCTCCAAAGTGCGCGAATCGCGCCCCGTGCCGGGCGATCTCGGTTCCCTGATCGGCGAGGTGATTACCTTGTTCTCGCAGGACCCGGACGTGGCCGGGCGGATCGGGCTCGACAGCCGTATCGCATCGGGCAGCGAATGGGCCGTGTTCGATCAGGATCAGTTGAGGCAGGTGTTGTGGAATCTGATGCGTAATGCGGTCGAGGCCATGCCCGAGGGCGGAACACTCAAGGTTGAGGTCGAGCTGGGCGGCGCGCGGCGGATCGCCGTGCGCGTGTGCGACACTGGTTCGGGCATTGGGCGCGATCTGCTCGACCGTGTCATGCACCCCTTCGTCTCCAGCCGAAAACAGGGCACCGGGCTTGGGCTGTCGATCGTGCAGCGCATCCTGGTGCAGCACGGTAGCAGCCTGCGGGTACACAGCGAGCCGGGGAAAGGAACCGAAGTGAGTTTTGAACTGGAGGCTGCATAAACGCATGGCGTCAATCCTGATCGTCGACGACGAATACTCCGTGCGCACCACGCTGGGGCTGATGCTCAAGGCTCGTGGACACACGATTCTCGAAGCGGATTCCGTGGCGCAGGCGCTCGGCGTCATGGGCCGGCATCGGGTGGACCTGATGATCACCGATCTGCGCCTGGGCGACGGCAACGGCCTGGAACTACTCGACTCGCTGCGCGAATTGTCGCCGCAGGCGGAGTGCATCGTCATGACCGCCTTCGCCTCCGTGGAGAACGCGGTGGATGCGATGCGTCTCGGCGCCTACGACTATCTGACCAAGCCGGTGAATCCGGACGAGTTGCTGCTACGCGTGGTCAAGGTGCTCGAACGCAAGTCGATGAGCGACGAGCTGAGCCGGCTGCGCGCCGAACTCGACGGGCGGGCGGATAGCGAGTTGGTGGCCGAGAGCGACGCCATGCGCAAGCTGGTGGAAGTGGCGCAGCGCATCCACAGCCAGGACGTGCCGGTGCTTATCACCGGCGAGACCGGTGTAGGCAAGGAGGTGCTGGCGCGCGTGGTGCACCGCATGAGTTCGCGTGCCCAATGTGCCTTCGTCGCCGTCAACTGCGCCACGCTGCCGGAGGATTTGCTCGACTCCGAGCTGTTCGGCCACGCCAAGGGTGCGTTTACCGGCGCGCTGACGGAATACGACGGTTTGTTCCGGCAGGCGCACGGCGGCACTTTGTTCCTCGACGAGGTGGGCGACGTCAGCCCGCGCCTGCAGGCCAAGCTGCTGCGCGTGCTGCAGGAGGGTGAAGTACGCCCCGTGGGCGGTAACCGCCCGGTGCAGGTGGACGTGCGGGTCATCGCGGCTACCAATCTCGACCTTGCGGCCATGGTGCAAAGCGGCGCGTTCCGCGCGGATCTGATGTTCCGGCTCAACGTGCTGCTGTTGGCCATACCGCCGCTGCGCGAGCGACGCGAGGACATCCCTCCGCTGCTGGAGCGTTTCATCGGACAGATGCGTCGTAAGATGGGGCGCCCGCTCGAGCTGAGCGCGGTGGCGCGGCGCAGGCTCATGACCTTCGACTGGCCGGGCAACGTGCGCCAGTTGCGCAACGTGCTGGAACGCAGCTTCGCCCTCACCGATGCCGATCTGCTCGATGGCGATGCCGTGGCGCTGGACAGCACCCTGGACATTCAGCTGCCCGCGGCCGGCGAGTTGCAGCCGGACGACGGTACGATTCGGTCGCTGGCGGAGGTAGAGCACGCGTATATCCGGCGCGCGCTGGACGCCTGCGAGGGCAATCAGGTTTCTGCCGCGAAACAGCTCGGCATCAGCCGCTCTACCTTGCGGCGCAAGCTGGGCCTGGACTGAGGCGGCAAGGAAGCTGCTGTCTCATTCTGAAACAGCCTGCTGTCGCAAAATCGGTCTTGCGGACAGCGGCGCTGGAAGCTCTTTTCCGTCACTTGTCTGAATAATAAGAATATTTTTAGTTGGCATAAGCGTTGCTTCATGAGTCCTCGAGATCGCAGGACGAATCGGGAGCGACTATGTCGATTTTCAAAAAAACCATCGATCCGGTCATCGCGCTGATCATCATCGCGTTTCTGGACATTTTTCTGTTTCTAGTCGTCGGCGCTTGGACGGTCGGCGGCGGTGAAACCATGATCACCGGTCTGGTCGCCAAGCTGTTCATGGGCGAGAACATCTTCAGGATTCCGTTCTGGAAGTTCGCCTTCGAGCCGACCCCGTACTACTGGAAGATCTACATCAGCCTGGGAATGCTGTGCGGCGCCATCGTCGGCGCGGTAGGCAGCAAGGAGTTCTACTGGCGTATCCCGCGCCACCTGAGCGAGTGGCTCATGATCACCGTCGGCGGTCTGCTGATGGGCATCGGCATCCGCCTCGCGTTCGTCTGCAATGTCAGCACCTTCTTCGGCCTGACGCCCGAGATGAATCTCGGCGGCTATCTCTCTGTCAGCGGCATCATCGTCGGCGCTTGGGTCGGCTCGCTGATCTACAAGCGCGTGATGGAGGGCTGAGACATGGAACTTTCTTCCCTGACGCAATGCCTGGCCGCCTTCGTGTTCGGTTCCGTGGTCGGTTTTCTCGTACAGCGTTCGCGCTTCTGCAACACGGCCGCGCTACGCGACGCGATGTTGTTCAAGAGCTATCGCAACACCAAGGCGTTGCTGGTCTGCATGATGATTCTCACCGTCGGCTTCACCGCATTCATCAGCGTGGGCGGCGGTCATCCGATGCACTTCGAGGTGGGGCTGAATCAGGTCATCGGCCTGTTCCTGTTCGGCATCGGCATGGTGCTGGCCGGTGCGTGCACCGTGTCGACCTGGGTCAAGGCTGGCGAAGGCAACGTCGGTGCGATCTGGGCGTTGCTGTTCACCTTCATCGGCATGTTCCTGTTCTCGCTGTTCTGGTCGGTTTCCTGGTGGCCACCGGCGCCCCAGACCATGAGCGGCGCCGTGCATCTGGCCGGCCTGCAGCTCGGCTTCGCGAACGCCCAGACCCTGCAGCAGCAGACCGGCATACCGGCCGTCGTGTTCGGCCTGATTCAGGCGCTGGTGCTCGGCGGCATCTACTACGCCATCGTGCGCAAAGAGCGCGCCATGGCCGCGGCCCGCGAGCGTTCGCAGGCTGCGGCCGCAGCGGCGAAGAGCGCTGCAACCGCGGCGCCGGCCGCCGCCGGCACGGCCGCTGTGGAAGACGGTTTGGCGGCTGCGGGCAGCGAAAGCTGAGGCTAACGACTGTATGAACGAACGGGCGAACCAGTCGCCCCAAGAGGAGGAAACCGAGATGGGATTGTTCGGCAGCAAGAAGACGACCGAGGGCACGAACGGGGCGGGGGCTGCGGCCACGCTTGAGGACGGCCAGAGCGTGCAGCTCGACGAGTTGGTGGACTGTCTGGGCGATTCCTGTCCGCGCCCCCAGCTCATGACCAAGAAAGCGGTGGGCAAGCTGGGCGCGGGACAGGTGGTCGGCGTGAAGATCGACAACCCGACGTCCATGGAGGCCGTCGTCGCCATGGTGCCGGAGCTGGGCGGAACGCTGCTCGGCGCGCCCAAGGGCGAGCGCGGCTGGACGGTCGTGATCCGGAGAGACTGAGATGACCCGCGGGCAGTTGACGATGGGCGTGTTGGCGGTGTTGGTGGCGGCGTTGACGCTGGCGAGCGTGGCCTACATCACCATAGTCCGTCCGCCATACCTCAAGGCTACGCGCTACGGCGTGCCGTACTACACGCCGGAGGTGATCAATCCGGTAACCAACCAGCCGGTCGACGTGAACCGACTGGTGCAACGCTACCTGGGAGAGTGAGGCGATGAGTCTGTCCAGCTGGATTCAGATCGGCATGTTCTGCGTGGCGTTCGGCATCATGTGGGTCGCGTTCACGCAGGATCCCTTAGGCAAATGAAGAACAGCGGAGCCTGGCGATGAACAACGCGAAGATTCTGATTTTCTGCGGCGCCACGCTATTGGCGAGCGTGGGCGTCGCGGCGGCCCTGGTGCCGTTCGCCTCGGTGTCGCCCGACCGCGTGCAGCAGGCGCAGATCCCGATGCCGGTCGAGAACTTCGATCAGCCCATCGCGGTCGGACACGGGCACGGCGACGTGAGCGTCTCGCAACTGATGGAGTACTACGTCGAGCATCCGCCGAAGGCGGTAGCGACGGGACAGGACGCCGCTGCGCCGGCGATGCAGTTCGGGGGCTGCTGAGAGGTGAAGCGGCTGCTGGCGATCTGTGCGCTTTGCCTGAGCGCCACGGCGGCGCAGGCGGCGGGCCTGGCCTACACGACCGACACGGGACTGCTTAAGAACCGGGCGGTGGTGTTGCTCGACGTGCGGCCCCTGGCGCAGTGCGAACGCAGTTCGGTTGAGGGGGCCAAATGCCTGCCCGCTGAGGACCTGCTCGGCCCTCACGGCAGCCTGCCGGATTTTCGCCAGATCATGTGGCTGTTCGGTACCGAGGGGCTGGCAGGGGGAGAAAGCGTGCTGGTGCTCGGCAACCGGCCGGAGCGCCGCGACTTCGTGGCGGGGCTGCTCTATCTGGCCGGACAGCGTGAGGTGCGGGTGATGCGCCGTCCGCTGGAGGCGGTTCTGAAAACGGATGGCGTTGCCACGGCGCGCGGTCAGCGCCGATCGCAGATCGCCGATCCGATCTACCAGGCGGCGCCGCGCGACGGGCTGATCGTGTTCCGGTCGGAGCTGCGCCGGGCATTGGCATCGGCGAATCCGCCGCGCCTGCTGGATGGCCGCCCGGCCGACGCTTACGCCGGGAGGCGGATCGAGGCCGCGCGTGGCGGACATATCCCCGGTGCCGAATCATTCCCTTACGCCTCCCTGCGTAACGGATCGGCGGTGCTGCCGCCGGCCAAAGCCTTCGCCGGCGCCGTCGTCTATGCCGCCGGACCGGAGAGCGGCATCGCCTACTTCGCGCGTTTGCAGGCGGGGTTGGACGCGAACGTTCAGGTGTACATAGGCGGCTGGCGCGAGTGGGCGGCGCATACCGCGCTGCCGGCGGACGACGTCACCTATGCCGGCCCGAGTCGCGTGACGCTGAAGCTGTCGAACAATCCGCCGGAACGCTGGCCGACGATTTTGCTGGCCCTGGTCGCCGCGTTGGGCGGCGGGATGTTGGCCGCGGGCACCGTGCTGTTAACGAGAAGGAGTCATTCATGGAGTTGATGTTCGTCGTTTCGTGCCGCGAGGCCGGTGAGCAATTGCGGCAGCTGGCGTGTGCCTGCCGCCGCCGGGGCATCGATTGGGGATGCTTCTTCACCGGCGCCGGTGTCGGCGTGCTGCTGAACGAGGGGATGTCGGAGGTAATCCAGTGCGCGCGCAAGGCGGTGGCCTGCGAGCACTCCTGGGAGCGTTTCGGCGGCGCCGACGACTGCCCGGTCGAGCTGGGCAGCCAGACCGACCACAGCGCGATGATCGCCGAAGCCGGCAAAGTCGTCAGCCTGTAGCGAGGAGTGTAACTGCGATGGATATCAAAAAGATCGTTCTGCTCGGGCGCCGCGACCAGACCGAGGCCATGCGCGTGGCGGCCGGGTTGACCATTTTCGGCCATGAGGTCCGGCTGGTGTTCGTGGGGCGCGAGGTGGCCGATACGGAGGAGAACCGCGCCCAGGCCGAGCTGCTCGAACTGGCCGACGTGGAGCCGCAAAGCACGTTGCCCGATTCGGAGCTGCCGCATCTGAGCGAGGCGGCGCTGGTCGAGCTGTGTCTGCGCTCGGACGCCGTGCTCAGCCTGTGACGGCGACGCTATCCAAGGAGGAGATGTGAACGTTGTGGTGTTGGATACCGGGATGTTCCCGGAGCAGGAAACGCTGACGGCGGCGCTCGACGACCTGACGCCGGCGCATTACGTGTACCGCTACGATCTGCGCGTCTCGCGCAGCGAGGAGGAGTGGGATCAACTCATGGACGAGGTGTTGTCGGCGGACCGTGTGTTCACGGTCTGACTCACTGCAGAGGGAGGGATCGAATATGACTATAAAGAGGATTTTGATCGGAACGGCGCTGGCCGCGGCTTCAGGCCTGGCGTTCGGCGCGGAGTCGGCACCGGCGCTGGTCAGCCCCGCCTGGGTGGCGGCAAACGCCTGCAAGTCCGGCGTGGTGGTCTTGGATATCCGCAGCCCGGTGGGCGGCGGCGGCAATAAATTCACCTACCTGCGCGGGCATGTACCCTGTGCGGTCTACAGCAACTACAAGACCGCAGGCTGGCGGGTGAAGGAGAAAGGCGTGCCGGGCATGCTGCCGTCCGTGGCCAGCCTGAACAAGCTGATCGGCGGTCTGGGCATCGACAACACGGCGCACGTGGTCATCTACGCCGGTGGCGGCAATGCGCTGGACATGGGCAGCGCCACGCGCGTGTTCTGGACGTTCAAGGTGCTGGGGGACGACAACGTTTCCGTTATGGACGGCGGCTACAAGGCCTACGTGGCCGGCAAGCATCCGGTCAAGCGCGGTGCGCACAAGCTGTCTTCGGCACAGTTCTCCGGTCATCTTGATGCCGCGCTGCTGGCGACCGAGGCGAACGTCGAGCAGGCGATCAAGACGGGTAACGAGAAGCTGATCGACAATCGGCCTTCGGCGCAGTACCTCGGTATCGTGAAGTCCGGAGCGGACAAGCGCGCCGGCACCTTGCCGGGCGCTTCCAATCTGCCGCAGAGTTGGTTCACGGTGAACGACGGCGGCAAGTTCCGCTCGGCGGCCCAACTCAAGGAGCTGTATCGGCACGCCGGGGTGCCGACCAGCGGCCGGCAGATCAATTTCTGCAATACCGGCCACTGGGCTTCGCTGGGCTGGTTCGTGAGCTACGAGCTGCTGGGCAACAAGCAGGCGAAGGTCTACGACGGCTCGATGACGCAGTGGTCGCGTAATCCGCAACTGCCGATGGTGACGAAGGTCAAGCTGTCGCAGGCGAACTGAGCGGAGCACGCATGCGACATCGCTCGATTTCGACGCTGCTGGGCAAATTGCTGCCCTGTATTGTCGTTGCGGTTCTGGCGGCGCCCGTCACGGGTGTCGCCGGGCCTTTGCGGACGGGGAACGCCGCCCGCAATTTCTCGGCGGTGCTGCTGGATCTGCAGGGCGACGCGGGGCGTCTGGACGCCGCGCGCCTGCCCGCCGTGCAGCGACCCGTCGTCGAGGCACGGGTGAGCGCTTTCCTGAATGTCCTGCCGCTGCTGGCGCGCGAGTATCTGGCCGCCGACGGACGACTCGAGACGGCGACCGTGGCGCGCCTGCACGCATTGGAGTCCGCGTATCGGACCGGTGACAAGGCCGGTTTCCGGCGCCGTCTGGAGGCCTTGCTCAGCGATTTTCCGCTGGACACGCGCAGACTGACGCAAACGCCGGTTTCGGATGCCCAGATCCGTTGGGCAAAACGCACCTATCGCGCGCAATGCATGTCGTGCCATGGCCATCAAGAGCCGGACTCGGCCATGCCGGCACCGAATCTGTTCGCCTGGGCGCACGAGATGAAGCCCGAAACGTTCGCGGCGCGGCTGATCGTCGGCCTGCGCGGCACCCCGTCCATCAATCTGCGCAATCCGCTCAGCGAATCCCAGATGGCGGCGCTGATCGCCTATTTTCGCCGTAACTAGGCGGACCACGCAGAACCCTGTATCGCTGCGTCCTACGTGCAGGCTGGATGGCACCTTCCAAAGTACGACAAGTGACATCTCCACCCGGCGCCCGTATAGAATCGTCGACATGATCTGCGACGTTTCCACTTTCATTGTTCCACGCCGATGGCTCTGAAACCCACGCTGCGCTGGGCGCTGGCCGCAGCGGTCGTGCTGGTGTTTCTGCTGCTGCTGGTATTGTCCCTGGTGCTTACCGACCTGCTGCTGCGCGTGTGGGAGCGCCTGGCGCAGACGCCGCCCTGGGTGTTCTACACTTGGCTGGCGGTGTTCCTGGCCCTGGTCGGCGCCGGTGTCTGGCTGATCGTGAGGCTGTTGCGCCCGCCGCGCCAGGCGTTGGCTCCGACCGCGTCGCCGTTGACCGAAAGCGAGCTGGACGAACGCCTGCAGCAGGCGGCGGAACGCGGGGTGGACGTGGAGACGGCACGTGCGGAGCTGGCCGAGCTGGGCCGGCGGCGCGAGGCGGGGTCGTTGTACGTTGCGTTGTTCGGCGAGGTCAGCGTGGGCAAGAGCAGCCTGATTCGCGCACTGGTCCCGGATGCCGAGGCGGAGGTTGGTGTGGAGGCCGGCGTGACGCGCGACGTGCGTCACTACCGCTGGCGTTCGCCGGAAGGCGACGAGCTGGTGCTGGCCGACGTGCCCGGCACCGGCGAGGTCGGCGGCGAGCTGGAGACGCTGGCGCGCGAGGAGGCGCAGCGCGCGCAGCTGGTGGTGTTCGTCGCCGAGGGCGACCTCACGCACAGCGAACATCAGGCGCTGACCGCTCTGGCCGAGCTGCACAAGCCGCTGGTGCTGGCGGTGAACAAGCAGGATCGTTATGACGCCGGAGAGCTTGAGACGATCCTCGCGCGCATACGCGAGCGCTTGCGCGAGGCCGGCGTGCCGGCGCCGGTGGTGACGGTCAGTGCCGGCGGCGTGCGTGAGGTGGTGCGCGAGCTGCCGGACGGTGGCGAGGCGCGCGAAACGCGTGCGCTGGTGCCGCAGGTCGAGGGTCTGCGCAAGGCGCTGACACGCGCGGTGGAAAGCGATGCCGGGCTGTTCGACCGGTTGCGCGACGGGGCGGTCTTCGCGTTGGCCGCGCACAAGCTGGAGCAGGCCGAGCTGGGTTGGCGTCGCGAGCAGGCCGACAAGCTGATCCGCAAGACTTCGCGCAAGGCGGCGCTGGCCGCACTGGCGACGGTGGCGCCGGGGGCGGACGTGCTGGTGCAGGGCTACCTCGGCACGGGGTTGGTGCGCGGGCTGTGCGAGCTGTACGGCGTGCCGGTGCAGGAAATCGATGTGGAGCAGTTGCTCAAGCTCCTGCAGACTCGCCTGGGCCGGGTCACGCCGCTGGTGCTCAGTGTGGTGGGCAACGGTCTCAAGGCTTTCCCGGGGCTGGGCACGGTGGTCGGCGGCGTGGTGCAGGCCGTTGCATACGGATTGATTTTCGATGCTTTGGGGCGTGCGGTGGCGCGCACCTTGGAGCGCCGCGGCGCGCTGAGCCAGGGTGCGGTGGAGCAGTCGTTCAAGGAGGTGCTGGGTGAAGATCTGGAAGCGCGTGCGCGCGGCCTGGCCGCCTGGCTGGTCGAGACGCGCGGCCGACACGGAGACTGAGCCGGAAGCGCCGATGGAGGGCGAGGCCGGCGCACGTCATCTGGCGCTGGCGCGCGAGAGTTTGCGCGAACTGCTCGACGATCCGCGCGTGCCCGAGACGGTGCGTGCCGGACTGGCGGAGGATTACGAGCGCGTGCGCCGCCTGCTCGACAAGCTTGAGGAGGGCACGGTGCATGTCGCTGTGTTCGGACGTGTCAGCGTGGGCAAGTCGGCGCTACTCAATGCGCTGCTCGGTGCCGAGCGTTTCGCGGTCAGTCCGCTGCACGGCGAGACGCGCGTCAGCGCGCACGCGCAATGGGACGCCTTCGATGCCGGAGGCGTGTATCTGATCGACACGCCGGGCATCAACGAGGTCGATGGCGAGGAGCGTGCGCGCCTGGCGCACGACGTGGCCGCCGAGTCGGACGTGGTGTTGTTCGTGGTCGACGGCGATCTGACCGAGGTGGAGTTCGAGGCGCTCAAGCAGGTGGCCGGCGAGCACGCCGCGGTGCTGCTGGTGTTGAACAAGGTCGACCGCTACACCGCCGACGAACGCGAGCGCCTCAGCGAGGTGCTGGCGCGGCGCGTGGCGGGGGTGCTGCCGGAGGGGCGGCTGGTGTTGGCCAGCGCACGCCCGGCCGAGCGGGTACGCGTGCGGGTGGATGCCGAGGGGCGCGAGACGGAGTCGGTGGAACGTCCGCCTGCGGACATTACCGCGCTCGAGGAGCGTCTGTGGGCGGTGCTCGAGGTCGAAGGCAAGACCTTGGCCGCACTCAATGCGGGCCTGTTTGCCGGCCGCTTGAGCGAGCGGGTCACGGCGCGCGTGCTGGAAGTGAAGCGTGAACTCGGCGAGCGCGTGATCCGCATGTACAGCCTGGCCAAGGGGGTGGCGGTGGGTTTCAATCCGCTGCCGGGGGCCGACCTGGTGGCAGCGGTGGCGCTGGACGTGAGCATGGTGGTGCACCTGGGCAAGGTCTACGGTCTGCCGCTGTCGCGCGCCGAGGCTGGAAGGCTGGTGGCGGTGATCTCCGGCCAGCTGATCGCGCTGATGGGCTCGGCTTGGGCGATCAATCTGGTCGCCTCGCTGCTCAAGCTGGGCAGCGGCGGCTTGTCGACCCTGGCGACGGGGACGGCGCAGGGCGCCGTGGCCTGGTATGCGACCTACGTGGTCGGCCGGGCGGCCGAGCGTTATCTGGCGGCCGGCAAGTCCTGGGGCGAGGGCGGGCCCAAGCGGCGGGTGCGGGAGATCCTCGATTCACTGGATCGCGACTCGCTGCTGCGCGAGGCGCGCGAGGAGCTGCTGGCGCGGCTGCGACGGGCTCCTGCGCAGGAGTAATTAGTTGGTTCTAGCCGTGCCGAGGAAGGGAAAGCGATCGACGAGGCGAAATGGAGCTTGCGGCATTGCTTGGTGGTACAGCGCCAGGTTCTCGACGTGCCGTGGTTCGGCCAGCGCCGATGCGAACCAGCTGTGTAGCTGTCGCTGCAGACGGTCGGCCTCGGCGGCCGGCAAACGGCCGGTCAGGGTCAGGTGAAAGCGGAATTCCTCGCATACGTAGGGATAGCCCCAGCGCGCGAGCAGCGCATCCTGGTGGGGGGACAGCCCGGTTTGGCGACGCTGGGCCAGTTCCTGTTGCGTCGGCGGTGCGCGCAGATCGTCGAACGCGCGCACGCAGTCCTCACCCAAGCGATGCAATTCCGGCGATTTCGCGTCTGGTGTAAGGGCCAGGAAGCCGCCGAGGCTGCGCACGATCAGCGGCGGCAGTTCGAAGGGCGTCCGGTTTGCCGCGAAGGCGCGTAGACGCTGTCGCAGCTCGTCTTCCAGACGAGTTTCGCGCAGGCGCATGGGCGGCTTGAGTGTGGCATGCCAGCCGTAGCGGCGCGGCGTGGCGGTCAGGGACGTCCATTCCTGTGCATCTAAGCCGGCCGGCGGGGCGAACTCGCGGCCGTCTTCGGGATCGCGTCCGAGCCAAGCGATACCGCGCTCCCACAGTACGTCGCTTCTTGCCGGAGCATAGTAGATCGCCCAGCGGGCCGTATCGGACATGGCGCTACCTTCGTTTTGCCGCGTTATTGTCTGGCGATGGGTCGCAGATATTCTGCGAAATAGACCAGCGAGGGCGTCTGCGCGTCGATGTCCTTGGCCGCGTCGTCCCAACGTCTGAGTCTAACCGCATCCTGTGCATACGGCCTGTCGGCGAAGGCACGTGCGGCGTCGGGAGTCATCGGTCCGCCCTGCAGCGCCAGGCTCGCCACGGATTCTTCCGACAACTGCCCGATATAGCCCGTTTCCATGCAGCACAGGTAGCGTTTGGCTTCGACGTGGAGGTGTACCGGTTCCCACACGTCGGCGTCGAAGACGGGCTTGAGCCAACCGAGGGCGCGATACTCGTGGCGGTCGTCCAGACCATGAGCGCTGGCATGTTCGCCGAGATCGTGTGCCAGATGGCCGATGTCGTGGAACAGTGCCGCCGCCACCAGGTTCGCGGGTGCGCCTTCCTCCAGCGCCAATGTCGCTGCCTGTAGGGCGTGCTGCAGCTGGCTGACGTCTTCGCCGTCGTAGCGGGCGTGGCCGTGGGTTCCCAGCGTTTCGATCAGCTGCGCGAAAGTCGTGGCGGGCATAGGCGGTTACCTGGCAAGAAGTTGGGATGAAGAAAATCAGCTGCGCCGGGGGTGGCGGCCGAGGCGGTTCAGGACAAGCAGGGCGATGACGGTCGCAGCGAGCAGCAATACGCTCAGCGCCGCGCCGGAGAAGATCGAGCCGCGGTTGGTCAGGGCGTAGACATCCACCGGGGCGGTCACCCAGCCGGGCGGGTAGAGCATGATGGTGGCGCCGAGTTCGCCCATCGACAGGGCGAAGCCGAGGCTGGCGGCCGCGGCGATGTACGGGCGCAGCAGCGGCAGGGTGACGCCGAAGAGAATTCTGGCCGGGCTGGCGCCGAGGCTGGCAGCGACCTGTTCGTAGGCTTCCGGCAGGCGGGCGAGGCCGGCGCGAATGCCGCTGTAGGCGTAGGCGGTGATCAGTGTCACATGCGCGATGATGACCAGCGCCGGACTGCCGTTGAGCAGCAGCGGCGGACGGCTGAAGGCGACCAGCAGGGCCAGGCCGACGGTGACGGTCGGCAGCGTGATGGGCGTGATGTAGACGGCGTCGATGACGCGTTGCGCGGCGCCGTTCAGGCGCCGGCTCGCCAGCGCCCCCCAGGTGCCGAGGACGACGGCGCACAGGGTGGCGCTGGCGGCAGTGGCCAAGCTGGCGAATAGGGCGTGGCCGCGCGCGTCCTGCAGTGCGTCGAGCAGGTTGCCGAAGCCGAGCTGGCTCGGCAGCACGCCGTTCCACTGTCCGGCTAGCGCGGCCAGCAGCAACATGAGCAGCGGCAGTCCGAAGAACACCGCGGAGAGCAGGAAGAACGTGCCCCAGGCCAGGCGTCGAGCGAACTTAGAGTGGAAGAGCATGGTCGCGCTGCAGGCGGTTGAAGGACAGGCGGTACAGGGCGTACAGCGCCAGCGACAGGACGATGCTGACTACGGCGATGACGCTGGCCTGGGCGTAGTCGAATTCCTGGATGGCCTTGCCGTAGATGAGCATGGGCAGGGTGATGACGCCCTTGGCCCCGAGATAGAAGATGATGCCGAATTCGTTGAGCGTGAGCATGAGCGTGAGGCTGCCGCCGGCGAGCAGGGCCGGCAGTGCGGCTGGGGCGATGATTTCGCGCAGCACCTGCCAGGGGCTGGCGCCGAGGCTTTGCGCCACTTCGATCTGCGCGCGTTCTATGGTGCCGAAGGCCGCCAGCAGCAGGCGCAGGACGAAAGGCGTGTAGAAGGTCGTCTCGGCCAGCACCACGCCGGTGGTGGTGTAGAGGAAATTCAGCGGTGGCACGCTGGTGTGCAGAAGCTGCATCAGGCTGGCGTTGACCAGGCCTGCGGCGCCGTAGATAAAGGTCAGCGACAGTGCGATGAGGAACGACGGATAGGCGAGAAACGCGTCGATGAAGCGGCTCAGCAGGCTGCTGCCGGGGAACGGCACGAAGGCGAGCAGTACCGCCAGCACGCCGCCCAGAAGCAGGCATCCCAGCGTCGATAGCAGGCCGATCTGCAGGGTGTGACCGAGCGCGGAGAGGAAGATCGGCGCGTGCAGCACGCGCAGATAATGCGCGGCGCCGCCGCTCAGCGATTGCTGGACCAGTTCGTACAGCGGGAAGAAGAACACCAGACCGAGCACTGCCAGCGGCGGCAGCAGCCAGAGCGTGCGGGGCAGACGGAGTCCCCGGCGTATGCGCAGCGGCAGCGGTGTGGACATCAGACGTCCCGGGCCAGCAGCCAGCCGGCGGTTGGCGCGAAAGACAGTGTGGTACGGTTGCCGACGGCGGGAGGCGGCAGCGCCGCGTTGGCCTCCACGTGCAGCGTCTGGCCTTCGGCTTCGAGTTCGATGCGATAGTGCGAGCCTTTCCATTCGGCACCGAGCACCCGGCTGTCGAGGCGATTGTTCATACCGGCGGCGGGTTCCAGGCTCAGCAGGTGCGGACGCAGGCACAACCAGCCGGGGCCGGGGGCACCGGTCCAGTCATCGGGGCGCGGTACGCGCAGCACCTGCTTGCCCAGGCAGACGTTCAGCATGTCGTCGTTGTCCGGATGCTGCGGGATTTCCACGGCGAGCAGATTGGTCTGGCCGAGAAATTCAGCGGTGAAGCGGTTGGGCGGCCGATCGTAGAGGCGCTTGGGGACATCCAGCGCCAGAAGTTCGCCGTCGCGCAGCAAGCCGACGCGGTCGGCCAGCGCCAGCGCCTCGCTTTGATCGTGGGTCACGAACAGCATGGTCAGGTCGGGCAGTTCGCGGTGCAGCGTGATGAGTTCACCCAGCATTTCCCGACGCAGTGGCGCGTCCAGCGCGGAGAGTGGCTCGTCCATGAGCAGCACGTCGGGACGGATGGCCAGCGCGCGGGCCAGTGCGACGCGCTGCTGCTGTCCGCCGGAGAGGTCCAGCGGCCGGCGCCGCGCATATTGGCGCATGCCGACCAGTTCCAGGTAGTGCTCTATGCGTGTCCGCATCTCCGCGCGTGGCAGGCGGCGCGCCCGGAGCCCAAAGGCGACGTTGTCGGCCACGCTCATGTGCGGAAACAGCGCGTAGTTCTGCACTACGATGCCGAAGCCGCGCTGCTGCGGGGAGAGGCCGGAGATGTCGCGGCCGTGCAGTCGGATGTGTCCCTCGGCGATCGGTATGAAGCCGGCCAGCGCGCGCAGGGCGGTGGTTTTGCCCGAGCCGGAAGGGCCGAGCAGGGCGAGCGCTTCGCCGGCGTGCAGCGTGAGGTCGAAGCCGCTGAGCGCGGTTTGCCGGCCGTAGCGGATGCCGACCCCGTCGAAGCGGATGTGCTCGATAGATGCCGCGGGTTCGCGTTCGGCATGGCTGCCGGGAGCGGATAACGCTCCCGGCAGCGGCAGGCTGGGGGTGCCCGCGTTCATCAACTACCGGTGACCTGCTGCCAGCGGCTGATGTCGCCGCTCAGTCCGCCGAGGACGGCGTTCCAGTCCGGCGTCCACACGGTCACGCCGTGCATGATCTGCTGCAGTTGCTTGTAGGCGGCGTCGTGCGGATGCACGTCGGTGCGCGCCGGGAAGCCGCGGGCCAGCGAGGCGACGCGATCCTGCGCCCAGCGGCCGAGCATGAAATCGATCAGCTTGCGTGCGGCCTCGGCATGCGGCGCGTTCTTGACCATGGCGATCTCGTACGGCAGGGCGAAGGTGTAGCGCTTGCCGTCGGCCGAGGTGGGGAAAAAGATGGCGATGTTGGGGTAGGAACGGGTCTGCGCGAAGTTCATCTGCACGTCACCGTTGGCCACCCAGAGTTCGCCCTTGTTGACCAGCGCGGCCAGACGGCCGGTGGAAGAGGAAGGGCCGACGTTGTTGGCCTGCAGTTTCTGCAGGTAGCCGAAGCCGGCGTCCTTGCCGCCGAAGGCCTTGATCGCCTGGAACATGAACGCGGTGCCGTCGCCGGCCTGGCCCGGGGTGGAGTACTGCAGGCGCTGGCGGAAGCGTGGGTCGAGCAGGTTGTCATAGCTGGTGGGCGCGTTCTTGAGCACCTGCTTGTTGTAGATCATGCAGGGGTAGTTGTTGACCATCGCGTACCACAGGCCCTTGCTGCTCTTGAGATCGGCGGGGATGTGCTGCGCACCGGCCGGCTCGAAGGACTGCAGCACGCCTTCGGCGGCGGCCTTCTGCATGAACGGCGGCAGGGTGACGAGCACATCGGCCTGCGGGTTGTAGCGTTCGGCCATCACGCGGTTGACGACCACGCCGGAACCGCCTTCGATGTACTGAACCTGGATGCCGGTCTTCTCGGTGAAGCGTTTGAAGACCTCTGCGTACCAGTTGGGTTTGCCGTCGTGCAGACCGTCGGCGCTGTAGACGGTGACGACTTGGGCGCCCAGCGCTGTCGAAGCGGACAGCGCCAGGGCAGCGAGTACGAACAGGCGAATCAAGGACTTCATGGCCGTGCCTTTGCTGGTGGTTGATGAATGGCAGAGGCTAAACAGGGCGTGTGAAATCAGGATTTATGCACGGTGAATTTGTGGTTGAGTCGCCATGGATCAATCCGGCGATTGGCAGGAATCACATCGGCTCCCGCCAATCGCCGTACATGGAGTCGAGTTAGGCGACGATGCGACCCGCCCGCCATACGCGGCGGATGACGGGGCCGTGCACGTTGGGCGTGAAACGCACGAGGTCGGCGCGCAGTCCAGGGGCGATGGCACCGCGGTCATGCAGGCCGAGCATGCGTGCCGGGGTGGCGGTGACGGTGGCTAAGGCCGCGGAAGGCGCGAAGTCGGACTCGCTCAGTCGCCACGCGGCGTGCAGCAGGCTGCGCGGCATGTAGTCCGAGGAGAAGCAGTCCAGCAGGCCTTCGGCGGCCAGTTCGTCGGCTGAGACGTTGCCGGAGTGCGAGCCGCCCCGGACCATGTTCGGTGCGCCCATGATGGTGGCCATGCCGTGTTCGTGTGCCGCGCGCGCGGCCTCCACGGTGGTCGGGAATTCGCTGATGCGCACGCCCTCGGCATGGGCCTCGCGCACGTGCGCTGCGGTGGCGTCGTCGTGACTGGCCATAGGCAGGCCGGTGTCGCGACAGCGGGCGCTGACATGGTCGCGGTTGGGCTGGGCATGCTCGGCCTGGATGCTGAGGCGCTGTTCGATCTGACGCGCCAGCTCGGCTTCGGTGATGTCGTATTTGCCCAGATAGTATTCGCGATACTTTTCCATGCTGACGAACTGGCGCTGTCCCGGCGTGTGGTCCATCAGCGATACCAGACCGACTTGCGCCCGCCCGACGTAGTGGTCGAATTCCTCGGTCATGCCGGGGACTGCGACTTCGCAGCGCAGGTGCACGCGGTGCTCGGCGCGCAGCAGGCCGGCGCCGATCGCGTGGTCGAGGTGGTCCAGCACATCGCCGCAGAGATCCTTGCGGTAGGCCTTGCCGGTGTCGTGGCCAATGGCGATGGCGTCGAACACGGTGGTGATGCCGGCGCCAGTGATCGCCGCGTCGTGCGCCAGCAGTGCCTGCATGGTTGGCCAGCGTACGCCCGGACGGGGGAAGGTCTGGGTTTCGATGTGATCGGTGTGCAGCTCGATCAGGCCGGGCACTACGTAGTCGCCAGCGAGATCTTCGGCGGCGGGCAGGCTGGTGTGCCCAGGGTCCACGGCGGCGATGAGTCCGTCGCGCAGCAGCAAGGTGCCGTGGACGACTTCGTCGGGCAGGACGATTCGGGCGTTGGTCAGGATGCGTTCGGTATTCATGCGGCCTCGCGGGTTGTGCCGACGGTGTGTTCCCGGGCGCACAGGGCGTTGCGCGCCTCGGCGTCGTGGAAGATGCCGATGATGGCGCAGCCACGGTCGCGCGCCTCCTCGATGAGTTCGATGACGATGCGCCGGTTGTCCGCGTCCAGCGACGCGGTGGGCTCGTCCAGCAGCAGCACGGGCCGCGGCAGCACCAGGCCGCGGGCGATGTTGACGCGCTGCTGCTCGCCACCGGAGAAGGTGGCCGGCGGCAGCGGCCACAGCCGTTGCGGAATCTGCAGGCGCGCGAGCAGCGCTTCGGCGCGTTCGCGCGCTTCGTCGGCGGCCATGCCGGCGGCCTCCAGCGGTTCGGCGACGAGGTCGACGCTGGCCACGCGCGGGATCACACGCAGGAACTGGCTGACGTAACCCAGCGTGCGGGCGCGTACATCGAGTACTTGCCGCGGTTCGGCGTCGGCCAGTTCGCACCAGCCGTCGCCGTGGCGGATGCGGATGCTGCTGCCCGGCTCCGGCAGGTAGTTGCGGTAGATGCAGCGCAGCAGGGTCGACTTGCCGCTGCCCGAGGCGCCGGCCAGCGCCAGGCATTCGCCGCGGCGCAGGTCCAGGCTCTGGTCGGCCAGCACCGGCAGGCGCACACCGCCCTGCAGGTGGGCGATGAAGGATTTTGCCAGCCGTCGCACTTCGAGCACGGTCTGAGGGTCGTGGAGTTCCATGTCGCTATCCCTTCAAGATCGAAGACACCAGCAGCTGGGTGTAGGCATGCTGGGGATCGTCGAGGACCTGGTCGGTAAGACCTTCCTCGACCACTCGGCCGTTCTGCATGATCATCAGGCGGTGCGCGAGCAGGCGGATGACCGCCAGATCGTGGGTGACGATCACCACCGCCAGTCCGAGTTCGTGCACCAGGCGGCGCAGGATGTCGAGCAGGCGCGCCTGCACCGAGACGTCCAGCCCGCCGGTGGGTTCGTCCATCAGCAGCAGCCGCGGCTGGGTGACTAGGTTGCGCGCCAGTTGCACGCGCTGCTGCATGCCGCCGGAGAATTCGCGCGGCGGGTCGTCCATGCGTGCGCGCGGGATTTCCACCGCTTCCAGCCAGTCGCCGGCGGTCTCGCGCAGCCGGCCGTAATGGCGCGTCCCGGTTTGCATCAGGCGTTCTGCGATGTTGCCGCCCGCCGAGACGTCCATACGCAGGCCATCGCGCGGGTTCTGACGCACGATGCCGATGTCGGTGCGCAGCAGCCGGCGGCGCGCGGCTTCGCCGAGCGCGTGCAGATCGACGATGCCGTCCCCGCGCGTCGCGTAGCGCACGTTGCCCGCGCCGGGCGCGAGATCGCCGGCAAGCAGGCGCAGCAGCGTGGTCTTGCCGGCGCCGGATTCGCCGGCAATGCCCAGTACCTCGCCGGGGTGGAGGTCGAAGCTCACCTCGCGGCAGCCGGCGCCGCCGCCGTAGCGGTAGCCCAGCCGATCGACCTGCAACAGCGGTGCGGCGCTCATGCGGTTTCTTCCCTTGCAACGGCCTGACGGCGGCCGCAGTAGTCGGTGTCGGAGCACACGTGCAGGCGCGTGCCGCGGTCGTCGACGATGATCTCGTCGAGATAGCTGTCGCGTGCGCCGCACAGTGCGCAGGCTGCGTCCCAATGCTCCACTTCGAAGGGATGGTCTTCGAAGTCCAGGCTGCGCACGTCGGTGTACGGCGGCACGGCATAGAGTCTGCGCTCGCGCCCGGCGCCGAACAGCAGCAGGGCGGGGTTGTGGTGCAGCTTGGGGTTGTCGAACTTCGGAATCGGGCTGGGCGACATGAGGTAGCGGTCGTTGACGCTTACCGGATAGTCGTAGGTCTGGTGGATGCGCCCGTAGCGCACGATCTGTTCGTACAAACGGGTCTGCATGGCGCCGTACTCGGACCAGGCGTGCATGCGCCGGGTTTCGGTCTCGCGTGGCTCGAGCCAGCGCAGCGGCTCGGGGATAGGCACCTGGAACACCAGCACCTGGCCCTCGCGCAGCCGCGTCTCGGGAATGCGGTGGCGGGTCTGGATCAGCGTCGCCTCGGCCGTGTCGGTGGTGGTGCGCACGCCGGCGGTGCGGGCGAAGAAACGCCGTATGCTGACCGCATTGGTGGTGTCGTCCGCGCCCTGGTCGATGACCTTGAGCACATCGTCGCGGCCGAGCACGGCGGCGGTGACCTGGATGCCGCCGGTGCCCCAGCCGTAGGGCAGGGGCATTTCGCGCGAGCCGAAGGGTACCTGGTAGCCGGGGATGGCCACGGCCTTGAGCAGGGCGCGGCGGATCATGCGCTTGGTCTGCTCGTCGAGGTAGGCGAAGTTGTAGCCGGCCAAGCCGGCGGCGGTCGTTTCTGGCGCGTTCATGCTGGGTGATCCGTTGGCGCGTGTTTTTGGTGCTGGGTTTGGAGTCCGGCCGTTGGAGGTTGCGCGGGGTTTCGGGCGCGAATCGGCGCATGGCGACTTCGCTTGAAATCAGTGACGCGCCCGAGAGACTTTCTTTGAACGCCCAAAGAAAGTCTCCAAAGAAATGCGCCCCCAAGATCGCTTGTCCCTACGGGCAACCTCGCGAACGCACGCTTGAACGGGGCGCGCAGCCAAGCACCCTCCTGGCGCAGGCTGCTTGGCCGGCGTCCTGCCGGCCAACCCCGTTCAACCGCACGCTCGCGAGGCAAGTGATCAGGGGGAAGGCACGTCAAGGGCAAAACAGAGCGAGTCGGAAGCTCGCTGTACTCGGTTAGTCGAGTCGTTGCGCGTGCATGCGAGTTGCGTCCGGTTGGTCTTTGGGTTCCCGTTGAGCCCTTGCCTTGGCCGTGCGTTGCAGCACGGGCTCGGGCGGCAGGACGCCGCCCGAGCAGCCTCGTGCCCTGATGGCACGTGGCTGCGGTGCCCCGTGGCGCAAGGTACGGCCGAGGTTGCCCGTTAGGACCAAGGACTTCCGGGTGGCTTTCTTTGGCGGCTTTCTTTGGACAAGCAAAGAAAGCCACTCGCACGCGTGCGCCGTACGACAGACAAGAACTCAAATGCCCATAGCGTGCGAAACGAGACCTCCCACGCCAGATTCGCGCTAGATCAAGTTCACCAGGAATATCTGCACTCACTGAACCCGCCGCGTTCATACGTCGTCCTCCGACGCCGCATCCTCCCAGCCGGCACGCAACGCGCGCAGGGTGTCCAGCTCGGACTGGAAGTCGACGTAGTGCGGCAGCTTGAGGTGCTCGACGAAGCCGGTGGCCTGCACGTTGTCGGCATGCATGAGGACGAACTCCTGATCCTGCGCGGGAGCTTTCGCCTCTTCGCCCAGCTCGGCGGCGCGCAGCGCGCGGTCGACCAGCGCCATGGAGATGGCCTTGCGCTCGCCATGGCCGAAGCACAGCCCGTAGCCGCGGGTGAACTGCGGCGGGGTTTCGGTGTTGCCGGCGAACTGGTTGACCATCTGGCATTCGGTCAGCTCGATCTCGCCGAGTTCGATCGGAAAGCCGAGAGATTCGGGTTCGAACTCGACGGTCACCGCGCCTACGCGCAGCTCGCCGACGAAGGGGTGGCTGTCGCCGTAGCCGCGCTGGGTCGAGTAGCCCATGGCCAGCAGGAAGCCCTCGTCGGCGCGCGCCAGGGTCTGCAGGCGCAGGTCGCGGCCGGCGGGAAAGGCCAGCGGTTCGCGCGACACGTCGCCGGCCTCCGCGGCGCCGTCCTCCGTACGTTCGGCTTCGATCAGGCCGTCGCCGTCGAGTACGTCGGTGACCCGCGGCATCGGGATGTCTTCGGACGTCGCCGAACTCTGCGTGGCGGGCGGCGGCGTGCCGCCGGCGGCCAGCGTGAAGTCGAGCAGGCGGTGGCTGTAGTCGAAGGTGGGGCCGAGCACCTGACCGCCGGGGACGTCTTTGAAGATGGCGGAGATGCGCCGGCGTACGCGCATGCCTGCGGTGTCGACTGGGTGTGTGTTGCCCCAGCGCGGGAGGGTCGTGCGGTAGGCGCGCAGCAGGAAGATTGCTTCGATTAGGTCGCCGTGCGCCTGCTTGATCGCCAGCGCGGCCAGCTCGCGGTCGTAGAGCGAACCCTCGGCCATGACGCGGTCGACGGCCCGTCCGAGCTGGTTTTCGAGCTGCGCCAGCTCGAGTTCCGGTTGCGTCGGGTCGCCGCGGCGTTCCTCGGCGAGCCAGCGGTGCGCGTTGGCGATCGCCTGTTCGCCGCCTTTTACCGATACGTACATGTTAGGGCCTGCTCATACTGTGAACGATCTGCTGCCGGAGCCGCTTTCCTTGGCCTGCCGAGCGCCGCGAACACGGCGTGGCTCGGCTATAGGTGTGAGCGGCAACATCACCGGACGCAGAAAGCGGCTCGGCCCTACGGTTTGTGTCCGCTTGGTCGCCACTCGGTGTTGCTCGTCGTTCATTTGGAGTCATCAAACTTCTCTCCTCGCGCCTTGACTGGCGGTCAATCGAACACAACAGCAGGCCGTTCATAGTGTGATCAGGTCCTAGGCTTCGATGCGGGTGGTGCGCGGAAGGCCGCAGAGACGCTTGCCGCTGCACAGGAAGACGTCCAGTCCGCGCGGGAAGCGGCGGGCGGCATCGCGCCAGTAGTCGAGCAGCGCCGGCGGCAGGCCGCGAACCTTGAGGGTGACGCGCTCCGCGATTCCGGGGCCCGACAACTCCAGCGGATCGCCTTCGCCCAGCGCCTCGACCGTGAGCACGAGGGTGGCGGATGCGTCCGGATAGGTTTCGCTGCCTTGAGCGAAGTCCAGCGGGTTCGGCATGCCCTCTCGCGCGTCGAGGAAGGCGAAGACGGCTTCCGATGGACGCTCTGCGATCGGCGCGCCGCAGTGGAAGCGCAGATAGTCGGCGGCGACTTGCGTGGCGGCGCTCAGCCATAGCGGCGTGTCGTGGTCGGCGAGCGCCAGCGCCAGCGCTGCGGCTGCGGCGCAGAGGCCGGGCGCAGGGCGCGCGCTGGACAGCTCGCGTATCGAACCGGGCCGCGCCAGCGCTTCAAGCGCTTCGCGGAAACAGGCTTGCGAGTCATGCACCGGATCGTCGAAGCCGCGTAAATTCTCCGTGCTGATCATTGCGACTCCCTCGCCAGGGTGAAGAATTCGACGCGCGTGGCGTCGGCCTTGCGCCGATCCTCTTCGGCACGCAGGTGCAGGCTTTTGCGCACCGGTTCCAGCAGCTGGGTCACGATGTGGTCGCGGTGTCGTCCTGCCTGCAGCAGTGCGTCGAAAACGGCTACCAGTTCGGCGCGGCGGTGGTCGCGGCCGAGCACGTAGCCCTGGCCTATGAACTCGCCCAGGCCGGCCACGGCGCGGGTCACGCTGATTTCGCCGAGATTGAAGCGCCGTCCGTCACCGCCGGCGCGGCCTTGCGCCATGACCAGGCCGGTCTCCGGCCTTTTCAGCAGAATGTAGTCGGGGTGCGGCAAGGGCAGTGCTTCCCAGGCCGCGTCCAATTGCTCGCGGGTGGCGCGGTTGAGCAGGCTCAGCCAGCGCTGGCGGTCTTCGGCGGTGTCCATGTGGCGTTCGTGCATGTGGTTGCGAGTAAATTGGTATAGACGTATAGACTATTTGTAAATAGACTGCCGGGCAAGTGAAGTTTTTCTTGCCTGACGGTGGATGTATGGACGGACACGGTATGCCGCGTTGGCGGCAGATTTACGGGACGCTCGCCGAAGAGATGCAACAGGGCATCCTGCGTCCCGGGCAGCGTCTGCCTACCGAGCCCGAGCTGGCGGAGCGCTTCGGCGTCAATCGTCACACTCTGCGCCGCGCGATGGCGGAGCTGCGCGACGACGGTCTGGTACGTATCGAGCGCGGTCGCGGCACTTTCGTGCAGGAAGAAGTGATCGACTACCCGGTGACGCGGCGGACTCGCTTTTCCGACATCATGATCATGTCCGACCATGAGCCGGGCCAGCGCGCCTTGCGCGCGCTGGAAATGCCGGC
>NZ_JARRQY010000024.1:0-44110 GCF_037381185.1 Acidihalobacter sp. | reverse complement strand
CGGGCCAGTCCGTCCAGGAAGCGGCGGTTCGCATCGCAGCGCCTGCGATCCTCTTCGCTGTAGCCGTCGAGCAGTACCGGCAGCGGCTTGCCCGGGGCGATGTCCATCTCCGCTCGGATACGCCGCACACCGAGAATGAAGGATTGTGCCCACTCCATTTCCTGCTCCGCCTCCGCATCGATGCGGGTCTGGTCGGCTTCGGGGTAGGGCTGCAGCAGGATTGTTTCGCCTTCTCGCGCGGCCAGGGGGGCCACCGACTGCCAGATCTCCTCGGTGATGTAGGGCATGACCGGGTGCAGCAGCCGCAGCAGCGTTTCGAGCACACGCACCAGAGTGCGCCGGGTGCCGCGCTTGCTCTCATCCGAGGCCGAGTCGTCGGTGAGCACCGTCTTGGCCAGCTCGAGATACCAGTCGCAGTAGGTGTGCCAGGTGAAGTCGTAGAGGGCGCGGGCGAGCAGGTCGAAACGGTAGCCCTGGAAATGTCCGGCGACTTCGGCTTCCACTCGCTGCAGGCGGGAGATGACCCAACGGTCGGCCAGCGAGAGGTTCACCGGCGCCTGCTCGTCGCGACCGGTGTCTTCACCCTCGGTGTTCATGAGCACGTAGCGAGCCGCGTTCCACAGCTTGTTGCAGAAGTTGCGGTAGCCTTCGATGCGCGCCAGGTCGAAGCGTACGTCGCGGCCGGTGGAGGCCAGCGCGGCGAAGGTGAAGCGCAGGGCGTCGGTGCCGAAGGCCGGGATGCCGTCCGGGAAGTCGCGTCGCGTGGCCTTCTCGATCTGCTTGGCTTTTTGCGGCTGCATCAGTCCACGCGTGCGTTTTTCCAGCAGCTCGTCGAGCGCGATACCGTCGATCAGGTCGATGGGGTCGAGCACGTTGCCCTTGGACTTGGACATCTTCTGGCCTTCGGCATCGCGCACCAGGCCGTGCACGTAGACCTCGTGGAAGGGGACGTCGTCCATGAACTTGAGGCCGAACATGATCATGCGCGCGACCCAGAAGAAGATGATGTCGAAACCGGTGACCAGCACGCTGGTCGGGTAGTAGTGCTTCACTTCGTCGGTGTTTTCCGGCCAGCCGAGCGTTGAGAACGGCCATAGCGCGGAAGAGAACCAGGTGTCGAGCACGTCCTCGTCCTGGCGCAGGGCGAGATCGGCCGCCAGGCCGTATTTCTCACGCGCGGCCTCCTCGCTGTGTGCGACGTAGATGTTGCCCGCCTCGTCGTACCATGCCGGGATGCGGTGCCCCCACCACAACTGGCGCGAGATGCACCAGTCCTCGATCTTGTTCATCCAGTCGAAGTAGGTCTTGTCCCAGTTTTCCGGGATGAAGCGGATGCGTCCGTCCTTGACCGCCTGCACTGCGGGTTTGGCCAGCGGTTCGACTTTGACGTACCACTGATCGGTCAGATAGGGCTCGATGACGGCGCCGGAACGGTCTCCCCGCGGGACCATGAGTGTGTGGTCGTCGATGCGCTCGACCAGGCCCTGGGCCTGCAGGTCCGCGACCACGCGCTTGCGTGCCTCGTAACGGTCCAGGCCGCGGTAGGCCTGTGGCGCTTCGTCGTTAATCTCTGCATCGGGGGTGAATACGTTGATCAGCGGCAGGTCGTGGCGTTGGCCGACGGCGTAGTCGTTGAAGTCGTGCGCCGGAGTGATCTTCAGACAGCCAGTACCGAATTCGGGATCGACGTACTCGTCGGCAACGATCGGAATATGCCTTCCGGTCAACGGCAGCTTGACGGTTTTGCCGACTAGTTCGACGTAGCGGGCATCGGCCGGATGCACAGCCACCGCAGCATCGCCCAGCATGGTTTCCGGGCGTGTGGTCGCGACGACGAGGTGGCCGCTACCGTCGCTCAGTGGGTAACGCAGATGCCACAGGTGCCCCTGCTCCTCTTCGGAGACAACCTCGAGGTCGGAGATGGCGGTGTGCAGCACCGGATCCCAATTCACCAGGCGCTTGCCGCGGTAGATCAGGCCTTCGTCGTGCAAGCGCACGAAAACCTCGGTGACCGCCTCGGAGAGTCCTGCGTCCATGGTGAAGCGCTCGCGGCTCCAGTCCAGGGATGCGCCCATGCGCCGCAGCTGGCGGGTAATGTTGCCGCCGGATTCATGCTTCCACTGCCATACGCGATTGAGGAATTCCTCACGGCCGAGTTCGTGGCGCGTCACCCCCTGCTGGTTCAACTGGCGCTCGACGATCATCTGCGTGGCGATGCCGGCGTGGTCCGCACCTGCCTGCCACAGCGTGTCGTCGCCACGCATGCGATGGTGCCGGATAAGCGCATCCATCAGGGTGTCCTGGAACGCGTGCCCCATGTGCAGCGTGCCGGTGACGTTGGGCGGAGGGATCATGATGCAATAGGGCTGACCCGTACCTTTGGGCGCAAAGTAGCCGCGACTCTCCCAGGTTGAGTACCAATGTTGTTCGATCGCGTGCGGGTCGTAAGTCTTGTCCATCGTGTCCGTATGTCCGGTTCGGGCTCAAAAGGATCCGATTATAGCGGCGCTCGGCGATTGTTCCGAGGGATGTGAAAGGAAAGCGGGGCGGCGGGGTAACCTGTCTGCGTGCAGACTGACCTGTTGTTCAGTGCCGTAGCCGGGCTAGAACGGCCTGGGTGACGATGTCGGTCAGTCTGCCGAATTCCTGATCGAGTGCGCCGCGGACGGCGTCACGAATGTCTTCTTCGGTCAGCGACTCATCGGCAAAGGCTTGTTGCGGGTTGGGCGCGACCGTTTCAGGCCCCGTTCCCTGCGGTGCTGTCTGCGCCGGCGCAAGGCTCGAAGAATCCTGCGTCCTAGGGTAGTGGAAATAAGTCATCAGATCCTCGATGCTGACTTCCTCTTCCACTTCGATGCCGTTGTCGGTGCTCTCCTGGACGATTTTCGATTCTATGGCAGCGCTGTCGGTTTCTTTTTCAGGCGGAGCCGGGGAGGTCTCCACCTCATCGGTTCTGGTGATCTCGTCGATGTCTGCGGGAGGGGGGGCGGCTGCTTCCGATGGGGTCTGTGCGTGCGGTGTGGTTTGTTCGTCTTCCCAGTCAAGTTCGTATTCGGGCAGCAGGATGAACGGATCTGACGGATGCTCCTGTCCGGACTCGGCTGGCGAAGAGGCGTCGATACGGATGTCCTCGTCGGGTTCCAGACGCGGTTCGATGCGCTCGCCTTCGTGCTCCGGCGGACGGCGCAGTTCTTCGTTACCCGGGAAGACCAAGTCACGCAGTGTCGGGATCTTGTCCTCGTCGGGATGCGTTTTCTTCATGCGTTGCTCTCGGCGAATTGGGGCCGGTCAGGGTGTTCAGGAGCCCAACTGGTGATGCTGCAGAGCATAGCCTCGATCGCGATAGAAGCGGTAGCGAGTGCGGCCGGCAACGCGCACATCGGGTTGTTCGTCGACGACTTCCGCGACGCGTTCGAAGCGGCTAAAGAAATGCGGCGTATCGGGCGCGAGATTGATCAGCACGTCGCCATCCGTGGCGGGTGCGTTGTCGTATCCGATGGTGATGGGGGTGGCGGATTCCGAACCGACGAGCGAGTGCGGCAGGAAGCTGGTGTCCTGAAACGTCCACAATAGACGGTCCAGCTTCTGTGCCTGTTGCGCATCGGCCGTATGGATGTGCAGTTGCTGGCCGAGGCCGAATATCTTGACGGCGAGCCGACAGACGACACGCAGGCGCGCCGTCTCGTCGGTGCTCGGCAACAGGTAGAAATCCACCCGCGTCATGATCAGGCGGCGGTTTCGGCTGCGCAGCGGGAGAGGTATTCGACCAGCAGCGGCACCGGTCGGCCGGTTGCTCCCTTCTTGTCGCCACTGACCCACGCGGTGCCGGCGATGTCGAGATGCGCCCAGTGGAACTTGCGGGTGAAGCGCGACAGGAAGCTTGCGGCGGTGATGGTGCCAGCGGCCCGCCCGCCGATATTGGCCATATCGGCGAAATTGCTCTTGAGCAGTTCGTTGTACTCGTCGAGCAGCGGCAATTCCCAGATGCGGTCGAAGCTCTCCTGCCCGGCCTGCTTGAGGGCATCGACCAGAGGCGCGTGGTTGCCCAGCACGGCGCTTACCTCGTGGCCCAGAGCGATGATGCAGGCGCCGGTAAGTGTGGCCATGTCGACCACTGAGCGCGGTTCGAAGCGCTCGACGTAGGTGAGGGCGTCACACAGCACGAGTCGGCCTTCGGCGTCGGTGTTGAGAATTTCGACAGTTTGCCCGGACAGTGTCTTGACGATGTCGCCCGGCCTGCTGGCACGCCCGTCAGGCATGTTCTCCGCCGCGGCGATGACGCCGATCACGTTGAGTGGCAACTCGAACTCAGCGCAGGCGGCCAAGGTACCGAAGACGCTTGCCGCGCCCCCCATGTCGTACTTCATTTCGTCCATCTGCGCGCCGGGTTTGAGTGAAATGCCGCCCGTGTCGAAGGTTATGCCCTTGCCGACGAGGGCGATGGGCTTGGCATTTTTGTCGCCGCCGCGATAGTGCATGACGATGAGTTTTCCGGGTTGTTCGCTGCCGCGCGAAACGGCCATGAAAGCACCCATGCCGAGTTTTTCCATAGTCGCTTCGTCGAGCACTTCGAGTTCGATGCTGTCGAAGCGTTTTTTGAGCGCTTTGGCCTGTTTTGCCAGATAACTCGGGTTGCAGACATTGCCTGGGCGGTTGGCCAGATCACGCGCGAAGGAGACGCCGTGAGCCGTAGCGCAAGCACGCTCCAGCGTACCCTTGGGCGGAGTTTCGGGCTGCCAGAGATCGAGGCGTCGGAGGGCTGATCGGTTGGTGTTCGGCTCGCTCTTGAATTCGTCGAAGGAATAAAGCGCGTACTCGGTAGCCAACACTGCCTGCGAAATCTTCCATACGGTGTCGCGCTGTTCTACCTCCAGTGCAGACAGGGTGCTCACAGCCTGCCTGGCGCCGCCGGCATTCAATGCACGGGCCGCGCTACGGCTGGCCTCGATGTAGGCGCGTTCGTCGAATGCCTTGGCGTCGCCGCAGCCGATCAGCAGCAGACGCTCGGCTTTCAGACCCGGTGGATCGTAGAGATACAGCGCTTGTCCTTTGGAGCCGTCAATATCACCGCGTTTGATCTGCTTCCCTAGCCAGCCTTCGGTCAGGGCGTCGAGCGCGGCGAAGGTAGCGTCAGTCCGCGTTTTCTGGAATACGCCGACGACGAGGCAAGGGGTTTTGATACGATCGAAAGCGGAGCTGACGGATTTGAACTGCATAGAGGAACTCCTGGCGGAAAGTGCGCGGCCCGAAGGCGCTCGCGGTTGTTGTTAAGCTTACCCGCACCATTCTATGGCAAACTTGCGCGTCCGATAAGCGAACCGTTCGTTTCAAGTGATATGCCGGAAAAATGTGCAACTGGGATGAGGTGCAAGGCATGCGTCGCGCTACGGCTGATGCATGACAACCCGATAGGCGAGGGAGCGAACGCCGTGCAGCCATTTGTTCCGGACGTCCGAAAGCCATGTGCGCGGCCCGTAAGTTTCTGTGGGGCCTCGCTGCCGACATAAAATCATGCGTATTGTCGATCGCTATCTGATCACGGAAGTCTTTATCACGCAGGTGGCTGTGGGGCTGGTCCTCGGCTTGGTCATCGTCGGCGGGACTTTCGTGCGTTTGCTGGGAATGAGCGCGGGAGGCAGCCTGCCAGTGGATCTGCTCGCGCCGCTGGTGGCGGTCGAGAGCCTCAAGGCCATGGTGCTGCTGACGCCGGTAGCTTTGTTCCTGGCCGTCATGCTCACGCTTGGCCGACTTTATCGCGACAGTGAAATGACCGCCCTGCAGGCGGCCGGCGTCGGGCAGCGCACCCTCTACCGGGGTTTGCTTCTGTTGGCGGTTCCGTTGGCGGCGCTGTTGTTGTGGCTGATGTTTTTCGTGTTTCCATGGGCCTCCGCAAAAAGCAATACGATACAGCGCGAAGGTCAGCAACGCATGAGTCTGGCGGCGGTGGAAGCCGGGCGTTTCCTGAGCCTGGTTTCGGGCCGTGCGGTGGGGTTTGTCGGTGCGCTGGGAAAAGGCGGGCGTCGTCTGGAGAATATTTTCGTGCAGGCCGGCAATGCACATACGCCAGTGGTCGTGTTGGCTAAAAGCGGTACGCAGCATACGGACGCAGCTAGCGGACAGCGAGTTTTGTCGCTCAACGACGGCGTGCGCTACGACGGCCGTGCGGGAACGGCCGATTACCGCATTTTGAAGTTCAAGCATTATCAGACGATGATCGTCATGCCGTCGGTGGGAACTGGGGCGGGGAAGCGCAATGCCCGTTCCAGCCTTGAGCTGTGGCGCGAAGGGGGCGTGGCGGATTTGGCTGAACTGCAATGGCGCCTGTCCGTGCCTCTGTCGGTGTTGATCCTCACATTCATTGCCGTGCCGTTGAGCTATGCGCGCCCTCGCCAGGGACGTTTCGGGCAGTTGGCCCTGGCAATTCTGCTCTACGTGTTTTACGCCAATCTGATTCTGATTTCCAAGTCCTGGATGGAACACGGGGATGTACCGTCCTGGCTGGGTATGTGGTGGCCACATTTGGTGTTGTTGGCATTGGGGGCGCTGATGTGGTGGTGGCGATCGCGGCAGCGTCCTCGACGTAGCATTCGACGAGCGGGTGCACAGTGAAGCGTTTGAATCGCTACCTTATGCGTACCGTCATCTCGGGTACCTTGCTTGCCTTGTTGGTGCTCGGCCTGCTCGACTGGGTATTCGGGTTTCTAGGGCAACTGGACAGCACCGCGCAGGGGGGATTGGCGCAGGCCTTCCTGTATTCCCTCTATACCGAACCCAGACGTATGTACGAGTTGTTCCCTACTGCGGTGCTGATCGGTTCCTTGCTGAGTCTGGGGACCTTGGCCGCAAACAGTGAGCTGATCGCGATGCGTGCGGCCGGCGTATCGGTTTCAGGGGTCGTGCGCGCAGCATTGCGTGCCGGTATTCTGATGATGTTTGTGGCGGTGGCGCTGGGGGAATGGGTGGCGCCGATCGGAGAACAGATGGCGCAATCGCTCAAGCTTCAGGCGCAGACCGGGTCATCGGTCGTCGCTTCGGAGCAGAACGTATGGGCGCGCGACGGCAACCGTTACATTCATATTGCGCATGTGCTGCCCGGTCAACGCCTGCGTGACGTGACTATTTACGAAGTTGGGGGCGGACACAGGTTGCAGGCGGTGATTCAAGCCAAGGCGGCGCATTATAAAGATGACCGCTGGGTGCTGGAGCAGGTTGCGATCACGCGCTTCGATGGTACGGAGGTGACGACGGAGCGTCGGTCCGAGATCGCCAGAAATCAGCTGATCGAGCCCAATCTTTTTGGTCTTCTCGATACTCGTCCGAGGGATATGAATGCCTTCGCATTGGTACGTTACATTGGCTATCTACGGGCCAATCAGCTGGACTCGGCAAGTTATGAATTGGCGTTCTGGCAGCGTTTCACGACGCCTGCTTCGGCGCTAGTGATGCTTTTGCTTGCGGTTCCGTTTGTATTCGGCTCGTTGAGATCCGGAGGGGCGGGGCAACGTCTGTTTATCGGTGTGATTATCGGTGTGGGGTTTTATTTCTTCAACAGGCTGACCAACCAGGTTGGGCTGGTTTATGGCCTGTCCCCTCTGCTGAGTGCGGCTTTTCCGCTCATGTTGTTCGCTTTTATGAGTTTGGTGGCGTTACGGCGTCTTCGCTGAAAAAGCGCTTGCATCACGGCTTCCGTCAGCTCGTCCGACCATATCCGGTTTTGACTATTCATTAGAAATTGCCCGAAAGTTTTTTGGTCAATTCGCGTCTGGATCTGGTCTGTCGGTATGCGCTTCCTGAGAGTTACAAGTATGAAGCTTCAGAGAGACTCCGTAGCGATGTTTTGGTTTGAATTATTGATACTTGCGTGAAGCTGGTGGATTCATATAATGTGCCCTAAAATAGATTAGAATAAATGTTCGATATGTAGTATTTTTGGGCGTGATCGAACGGGACAATTCATTTCAATAGTATTGTTGTGGGGTTTTTAATGAACGACGAACAAAATACGACGCAGGCTGATTCACAGGCAGAGACTTCGGTTGTGGCAGATCAGGCTGAAGTTCCCCAAAAGCGCGGTCCAGGTCGCCCGCGTAAGACCGAGGGCGCTGCTACAGCGCCGCGTCGTCGTGGCCGTCCGCCGAAATCCGCTGCCGGAACCGCAACCAAACGCCGCGGCCGTCCGCCAAAGGCAATGTCGTTGGTCATGGAATTCGAGCGGGAAATCGAGGCTCGTTTTCAAGCCAAGCTGGACAAGGCCGAAGCTCAGATCAATGAACTCAAGGCGGAACTCAAGGCGGTTCAGAAACGCGAACGCACGGCGTTGAAGCTTTTTGAACGGCAGGAAAAAGCGCTGACCAAGTTCGTTACTTCCTGGAATGCGAAAGAACTTGCCAAGGTTCAAAAAGCCGCGGAACCGAAAAAGCGCCGCGGTCGCCCGCGCAAGAGCGCCTGAATTCGGTTTTCGCGTAGATGATACGAACCGGCCCCGCTTAACGGGGCCGGTTTCGTTTTTTGGCGAACGCTACTGTGATTATTCGTTTCAGAGCAGCAGTCGACGCAGAGCGGCTTCGTAAATTTCACTCAGGGTGTCGAGGTCGGAGGCCAGGACGCGTTCGTCTATCTGATGGATGGTGGCATTGACGGGGCCGAGTTCGACCACTTGCGCGCCGGTGGGAGCGATGAACCGGCCGTCCGAGGTGCCGCCGGCAGTTGAAAGTTCGGTTTCGCGACCGGTGACTTCCCGGATGGCGTGGGCGACGGCGTCGACGAGTTCGCCGGAAGCGGTCAGGAACGGTTCGCCGGACAGTGCCCAGGAAATTTCATGCTGGAGTTCATGCGCGTCGAGCACGGCAGCGACCCGCTGGCGCAACTGCTCCGCGCTGTTCTGCGTTGAAAAGCGAAAATTGAAATCGACCGTCAATTCGCTGGGGATGACGTTGCCGGCTCCCGTGCCGGCACTGATGTTTGAAATCTGGAAGGTCGTCGGCGGAAAAAACTCGTTGCCGTTGTCCCAGACGGTTTCGACGAGTTCGGCTAGGGCCGGCAGCGCCAGATGAATGGGGTTGCGTGCCAGATGCGGATAAGCGACGTGCCCCTGTCTTCCTTGTATCAGGAGTTTTCCTGAAAGCGAACCGCGGCGGCCGTTCTTGACGATGTCGCCGACTCTTTCGGTGCTCGACGGTTCACCGACCAGACACCAATCGATTTTTTCGCCGCGTGCCTCCAGCGTTTCCACGACCCGCCGCGTGCCGTCGATTGCGGGGCCTTCCTCGTCGCTGGTGATGAGCAGGGCGATGGAGCCCTTGTGGTTGGGATTGCCGGCTACGAAGCGTTCACAGGCTGTCACGAAGGCCGCTATGCTGCCCTTCATATCGGCCGCACCACGGCCGTACAGCATGCCATCGTCCGCGAGCCGGGGGGTGAACGGTGGGCTAGTCCAGCGCTCTTGCGGCCCGCTCGGGACCACGTCGGTGTGCCCGGCGAACACGAACAATGGATGTGCATCGCCGCGCCGGATCCAGCTGTTGGTGACCTGGCCGAAGAGCAGCTCTTCGGTTTCGAAACCGAGTTGGCCGAGACGCCGGCTGAGCAGGGGCTGACATCCCGAGTCATCGGGGGTAACCGAGGCCAGTTCGATCAGGCGGCGGGTCAGTTCGAGAGTTTCGCTCATGGGAAGCGGTGGCCGGTCATGGATTCAGCCGCCCAGCAAGGCGGCGTAGCGTGCGGTATCGAAGCCAATCAGGCGCTGCGATCCCAGGTCCAGCACGGGGCGTTTGATCAGCGACGGCTGCTCGTGCATGAGTTCGACGGCACTCGCCTGATCGACGTTTTCCCTGCGCTCTTCAGGCAGTTTGCGCCAGGTCGTGCCGCGGCGATTGAGCAGTATCTCCCAGCCGAGTTCGTCGGCCCAGGCCTGCAGACGCTGGAGGTCCAGGCCGTCGGTACGGAAGTCGTGGAAGCGATACTCCACGTCGTGTTCCTCCAACCAGCGGCGGGCCTTGCGCACGGTGTCGCAGTTCTTGATACCGTAAAGTACGGGTGTCATAGGGTATATGAATCGATCGGGACGATGGTCTTGCCGATGGGGAACAGCGATAGCTGGGCAAGCTTGATGTGCTGCACGCCGAAAGGGATGCCGATGATGGTGACGAAGCAGCCCAGCGCCGCGATGAGGTGGCCGAGTCCCAGCCACAGGCCGGCCAGCACGAACCAGATGACATTGCCCAACGTGCCCAATACACCGCTGCCCAGATCGGTGCGGCCGAACAGCTCGCGCCGTTCGGCAACGCGATAGCCGAACGGCCACAGTGTGAAGCGCCCGATGACGAAGGCTGAGCGGGCCCAGGGTATGCCGATGATGGTGAGGATCATCACGATGGCTGCCAGCCACCAGGCGAGCGCCATCAGCAGCCCGCCGAACACGAGCCAGAGCAGGTTGCCGATGAGTCGCAGGACGTCGCGCATGGCTGCGGGGCCTTAAATGGAGCGCAGCAGTTCGTTGATGCCGACCTTGGCGCGGGTTTTTTCGTCCACGCGCTTGACGATCACGGCGCAGTACAGGCTGTACTTGCCGTCGTCTGAGGGCAGGTTCCCGGGGACGACCACGGCTCCGGCCGGAACGCGGCCATAGAGGATCTCGCCGCTTTCGCGATCGTAGATCTTGGTGCTCTGACCGATGTAGACGCCCATGGAGATGACGGCGCCTTCTTCGATGATGGCGCCCTCGACGATTTCCGAGCGGGCGCCGATGAAGCAATTGTCCTCGATGATGGTCGGAGTGGCCTGCAGCGGTTCGAGTACGCCTCCGATGCCAACGCCGCCGGACAGGTGTACGTTCTTGCCGATCTGGGCACAGGAGCCGACCGTGGCCCAGGTGTCGACCATGGTGCCGGAATCGACGTAGGCGCCGATGTTGACGTAGGAGGGCATGAGCACCACGTTGGAGGCGATGTAGGCGCCGCGGCGGGCCGTCGCCGGGGGGACGATGCGTGCGCCGCCAGTACGGAATTCACGCGAATTGTAGTCGGCGTACTTGGACGGAACCTTGTCGTAGTAGTTGGTGAAGCCGCCCTTGATGAATTCGTTGTCCCAGATCCGGAACGACAGCAGTACGGCCTTTTTCAACCACTCGTTGACGACCCACTCGCCATCGAGCTTTTCGGCGACTCGCGCGGCGCCGGAGTCGAGACGCTCGATGGCCTCTAGGATGGCATCCTTGACATGGGTTTCGACGGAGCGCGGGCTGATGTCGGCGCGGCGTTCGAAGGCTTCTTCGATAATCGGTTGGATGTCGCTCATTGGAGACTCCGGGCTGGCTGTTTACTGATTAGATGGTTAAAGAGATTCGGTATGGCGGCGAATGCGCCGCGCACCCTCGATACATTCATCGAGCGGTGCGACTAGGGCGATGCGTACGTGGTCGATGCCGGGGTCGGCGTCAGCGCTGTCTCGGGATAGATAGCGCCCAGGCAGCACCACGACGTTCTCGCGCTCGTATAGTCCGCGGGCGAAATCGGTATCGGCGACAGGGGTTTTCGGCCACAGGTAAAATCCGCCTTGTGGGGCGCCGACATCGAACACCGGTCCTAGGATCTCGAGCACCGCATGAAACTTGGCGCGATACGCGTCGCGGTTGAGGCGCACGTGCTCGTCGTCGTCCCAGGCGAGGGCGCTTGCAGCCTGGGTCGGCGGCGGCATGGAGCAGCCATGATAGGTGCGGTAGCGCAGGAAGCGCCTCAACAACTCGGCGTCGCCGGCAACGAAACCGGAGCGCAACCCTGGAGCGTTCGAGCGTTTGGACAGGCTGTGGAATACGACGCAGCGTTCAAAACCGACGTTGCCAATGCGCTCGCAGGCGCCCAGCAGGCCCGGTGGTGGGTTCTGTTCGTCAAGATAGATATCGCTGTAGCATTCGTCGGAGGCGATGACGAAGTCGTACCGTTCGGCCAGTTCGACGAGCTTCTGCAGCCAACTTTCCGGGGCGACGGCGCCGCAGGGATTGCCCGGCGTGCACAAGTAGAACAACTGGCAGCGCTTCCATGCATCCGTGGGGACTGAGTCGAGGTCAGGCAAGAAGCCTGTGTCCGGGGTGCAGTTGAGATACATCGGCTCTGCGCCCGCTAATAGCGCTGCACCCTCGTAAATCTGATAGAACGGGTTGGGCATCAGCACCAGCGCATTGTCGGTGCGTTCGATCACGGTTTGCGCGAACGCGAACAGCGCTTCGCGTGTGCCGTTGACCGGAAGCACCTGGCGGTCGGCGTCCACGCGTCCTCGAGGCAGTTCGAAGCGACGCGACAGCCAGCCTGCAATCGCTTCGCGCAGCTTGGCTTCGCCGCGCGTGGTCGGGTAGTTCGCCAAGCTGTGCAGATGTTCCAGCACCGCTTCACGTATGAAACCGGGGGTCGGGTGTTTAGGCTCGCCGATCGAGAAGGCGATCGGCTGCCGATCGGCGGCGGGCTCGGTGCCGGCGAACAGGGTGGCCAGTCGTTCGAAGGGGTAGGGTTGCAGGCGCTCGAGATCGGGGTTCATCGGGTCGGGCTGGCGTCGGTGGCCGGTCAGTATAGCGTGATGCTGCTGGGTGTGGGCAGCGTCCTTCAGCCGGCGGAGGCAGAGGCCGGGATGTTTTCGTCCAGCGCCTGCATGATGGCACGGTGTACCTCCGCCTGGCGTTGTGCGTCGGTGAGCGGTTGGCCGCTGTCCTCGGTCACGTAGAAAATGTCGTCGGCCTGTTCGCCGATGGTCGTGATTTTTGCGTTGTGCAGGCGCAGGTGACTGTCCGCAAGCGCCTGACCGACGGCGGACAGCAGGCCGGGACGGTCACCGGTGGTCAATTGAATGGCGCTCCAGTGCTGGGATTCGTTATGGCTGAAGTTGATGCGTGTCGGTACCTGGAAATGACGCAGACGCTGTGGCAGACGGCGTTTTATCCGGGGCAGGGGGGTGTCGAGATTGTCCAGTGAGGCCTTCAGGCTATCCTCGATTTCGTCCAGGCGGAAACCGTCCTGCAGTGCCTCGCCGTTGTCCTCGAGCACCATGAAGGTATCCAGCACCATGCCGTGGCGGGCCGATGTGATGCGGGCGTCGACGATGTCCAGGCCAAGTCTGTCGAGGGTATTGGTGACGTGGGCGAACAACTGCGGAGAGTCTTCGGTGAAGACGAAGATTTCGCTGCCGCCTCGCTCGGTATGCGGCCGGATGCGCACCACCGGTCCGCTATCGACGCCGTGCTGGAGGATGGCCTTGGTGTGCCAGGCGACTTCGTCAGCGGAGTGGCGCAGGAAATAGTCCTCACTCAGCTCTTCCCATAGCTGCACGGTGTCTCGTTGCGGCAGGCGTTGCGCGCGAATCAGTTTGAGCGCCTCGGTTTGCACCTGGGCGGTCAGTTCGTGCCCGCTCTGCGAGGTTTCGATGCCCTGCTGTAGCACGCGTGCGGTGGCTTCGTAGAGTTCGGAGAGTAAGGACTGGCGCCAGGAATTCCACAGCGTGGGGTTGGTGGCGCGGATGTCGGCGATGGTCAGCAGGTACAAATGCTCCAGATACTGCTGCGTGCCGACTAGGCGTGCGAATTCGCGCACGATTTCCAAGTCGCTGATGTCCTTGCGCTGCGCGGTCATGGACATCAGCAGGTGATTGCGAACCAGCCAACTGACCAGCGAGACGCTGGCCTCGGGTAGTCCATGCAGGCGGCAGAAATCCTCGGCGTCCTGGGCTCCCAATTCGGAGTGGTCGCCGCCGCGTCCCTTGGCGATATCGTGAAACAGGGCGGCCAGATAGAGTGCTTCGGGCGCGGCGATTTCGCCGAAGATCCGGCTGCACTCGGGTAGCTCCTCGCGCAGTTCCGGAACGCTGAAGCGGCGCACGTTGCGCAGCACCATGAGGGTGTGTTCGTCCACGGTATAGACGTGGAACAGGTCATACTGCATGCGCCCGACGATCAGGGCGAAGGCGGGCAGGTAGGCGGCCAGAATGCCGTAGCGATTCATGCGCCGGAGCTGTTCGGTAACGCCGTGAGGCTGCTGCAGGATCTGCATGAAAAGGTTGCGGCACAGAAGGTCGTGGCGGAAGTCGTCGTCGATGAGGTGCCGGTGCTGGCGCAGCAGGCGGATGGTGCTGGCGCGCACGCCTTCGATCTCGGGATGTTGGGCGCTGAGCAGGAACAGCTCCAGCAGGGCCGGTGGGTATTCCTTGAATACATCAGCGTGGCGCGCCTCGATGAAGCCCCGGCGTACCTGGAAACGACTGTTAAGGGGGGCGGGTTCGGCGACGGCGTCCGTGTAGAGGATGGCTTCCTTGTAATGCTGCAGCAGCATTTCGTTGAGTCGTTCGAGACGCATGACCGCGCGGTAGTACGTCTGCATGAACTGTTCGACGGCGAGGTTGGAGCTTTCGTCGTGGTAACCGAACAGGTTGGCGAGGGCGCGCTGCTGGTCGAACAGCAGGCGTTCCTCGCTGCGGCCGGTCAGGGAATGAAGGGCGAAGCGCACGCGCCAGAGATAGGACTGGCCTTCCTTGAGTTCGCCGTATTCGTCGTGGGTGAGAAAACCATGATGCACGAGTTCGCTCATGCGCCGGGCGTGCAGATGACGCTTGCTGACCCAGCCGATCATCTGGATGTCGCGCAAGCCCCCCGGGCTGTCCTTGACGTTGGGTTCGAGGCTATAGGCTGTGTCGCCGAACTTGTGGTGGCGCTTGGCCTGCTCCTCAAGCTTGGCGGCGAAGAACTGCCGGCTGGGCCAGATGCGCTCGGGCCCGGTACGGGTCTGGAGTTCGGTGTAGGTGTCGGCGCTGCCGGCAAGCAGGCGGGCTTCCATCAGATTGGTGACGATGGTAATGTCCTGCGCCGCCTCGGCCTCACATTCGGACAGCGTGCGCACGCTGTGGCCCACGTGCAGACCCATGTCCCACAGTTGTCGAATGAACTCGGCGACCTGTTCGCCTTGTGCTTCGTTCGGTGTTTCCGCCGCGAGCAGAAGCAGGTCGATATCCGAACCGGGCAGGAGTTCGCCGCGTCCATATCCGCCGACTGCGACCAGCGCCAGATCAGCGTTGTCGTGCAGCGTGGCATCGCGCCAGCAGGTACGCAACAGCCGGTCGAGAATGGCGGCTAGGCCATGTACGAGGTCGTCGGCGAGTACGCCGGCCATGAATGCCTCGTCGAGCGCTGTCCTGGCGGTGCCTAAAAGTGCGCGCCTGGCAGAGAGTTTATCGTCGGCATGCTCCAGGCGTCCGAGTTCTCCCTCGAGATCAAAGTGGGGTTCCAGAGTCGGAGGCCAATCGATGTGCTCGATGTCGGCGCGGTCCGTCATCAGGCGGCGCCCTGAGCGAGCGCTTGGCGTTCGTCCTTGCGCAAGGTCAGTATCTCGTGGCCGGTTTCCGTGACCAGTACCGTGTGTTCCCACTGCGCCGACAGGCTGTGATCCTTGGTTACCACCGTCCACTCGTCAGGCAACACGCGCACGGGTGCCCGGCCCGCGTTGACCATGGGTTCGATGGTGAAGGTCATGCCGGCCTTGAGTTCGAGGCCGGTGTTGGGCCTGCCGTAGTGCAGCACCTGGGGGTCCTCGTGGAAGCCCAGACCGATGCCGTGGCCGCAGTATTCGCGCACGACGCTGGCATGCTGGGCCTCGACATAGGTTTGGATCGCGTGGCCGATGTCGCCCAGACGCATGCCGGGGGCAACCATGCGCAGGCCGATCCACAGGGCCTCATGCGCTATGTCGCAGACGCGACGTGCGATCACGCTCGGCTTGCCGACCATGAACATCATGCTGGTGTCGCCGTGGTAGCCGTCCTTGATGACGGTGATGTCGATGTTGATGATGTCGCCGCTCTTGAGTCGGCGCTCGCTGGGAATGCCGTGGCAGACCTGATGGTTGACCGAGGTGCAGATGGATTTGGGGAAGCCGTGGTAGTTGAGCGGGGCCGGGATGGCTTCCTGTTCATTGACGATGTAGTCGTAGCACAGCCGGTCGAGTTCCTCGGTGGTTACTCCGGGCTGGACGTGCGGCGTGATCATCTCCAGTACCTCGGCCGCCAGGCGGCCGGCTACGCGCATCTTCTCGATCTCTTCGGCAGTCTTGATTGTTACGCTCATAAATCCTGCATTCGCCGGGGTGCATGACACCCGTGCAGCGGTTGGTTGGGTAAGCTGTTTATGGTATAAAGCGCCGGCCTCGCGCGCAATTGCGCCTTGGCTCGGGGTGCCGGACGCTACAAGGCGATCCGCCGCTTCGATTGAACACACTATTTATGAGTGAACGACACACATGCGCCGTCACGTCTGGCGGGGTGCTCCGGTCAATGATCGCACGGTTTCGGTATGCAGTTCGATGCTGTAGAGCCGAGCGGGTCATCTAAGGGGTTGTCAGACGGGGCGTATGGAGGTCCCAACCCGTACAAGGAGACAGCCAAATGGCTAACGTAACCATGCGCCAGATGCTTGAAGCCGGCGTGCACTTCGGGCATCAGACCCGTTATTGGAACCCCAAGATGGCCGAGTACATCTTCGGGGAGCGTAACCGCATCCACATCGTCAATCTTGAAAAGACGCTGCCGCTTTTCAATGACGCCATGAATTTCCTCGGCAAGCTGGCGTCCAAGAACAGCAAGATCATGTTTGTCGGCACCAAGCGCTCCGCCCGCGACACCGTGCGCGAAGAGGCCGAGCGTTGCGGCATGCCCTATGTCAACCAACGCTGGCTGGGCGGCATGCTGACCAACTTCAAGACCGTGCGCCAGTCGATCCAACGCCTCAAGGATCTGGAAACGCAGGAGAAGGAAGGCAGCTTCGAGCGCGTCAGCAAGAAAGAGGCCCTAATGCTGCGCCGCGAAATGGACAAGCTCGAGAAGAGCCTGGGCGGCATCAAGGATATGAACGGCCTGCCCGACGCGCTGTTTGTCGTCGATGTCGGTTACGAGCGTATCGCGGTCAACGAAGCCGCCAAGCTCGGCATTCCGATCATCGGCGTGGTCGATACCAATAATTCGTTGGACAAGATCGACTATGTCATTCCGGGTAACGACGATGCCATGCGTGCGATCCAGTTGTACGTGACGGCCGCAGCCGACGCGATCAACGAGGGGCGTTTGGCCGCGCGAGCATCGGGCGGTGCTACGGACGAATTCGTCGAGGTCTCCGAGCCCGCCGCGGAACAGGCGACCGCATCCTGATCCCATTGGCTGCCGGGCGTGTTGACGTCCGGCGGCATTTTTGAATTCAGTATTTTGGAGGTTGTAGGGCGATGCAGATCACGGCAAGTCAGGTTAAGGAACTCCGTGAACGCACCGGTGCCGGCATGATGGAGTGCAAGAAGGCACTTACCGAGGCCGGTGGTGACATGGAGGCTGCTATCGAGGCGATGCGCAAGTCCGGCGCAGCGAAGGCGGTGAAGAAGGCCGGCCGCATTGCAGCCGAGGGGCAGGTGGTTGTCGCGATGTCCGACGATGCCCGTGCCGCGGTATTGCTGGAAGTCAATTGCGAGACCGATTTTGTCGGTAAGGACGAGAGTTTCGAGCAGTTCTCGGCCTCGGTTGCCGCGCGAGCGCTGGCTGAAGCGCCTGCCGATCTCGGAGCGCTGATGGAACTCGATCTTGATGGCAAGTCGGTCGAAACGGCGCGTCAGGAATTGATTTCCAAGGTGGGCGAGAACGTTCAGGTGCGTCGTTTCGTGCGTCTGGAGAGCGAAGGCGAGCGCCTCGGCTCGTACAGCCACGGCGTGCGTATCGGCGTGCTGGTGGACCTCGAAGGCGGCGACGCCGAACTTGCGCGCGACCTGTGCATGCACATTGCGGCCAGCCGGCCTATTTGCGTCGACGAGGATCAGGTGCCGCAGGAAAACATCGACAAGGAGCGCGAAATCTTTTCCGCCCAGGCTGCCGAGAGCGGCAAACCCCCGCAGATTGTCGAGAAAATGGTCGAGGGCCGGATCAAGAAGTTCCTAGGTGAAATCACTTTGCTCGGCCAACCTTTCGTGAAGCAGCCCGACCTTAGCGTCGCGCAGTTGCTGAAGGAAAAGGGCGCGACCGTCAAACGTTTCGTGCGCTTCGAGGTCGGCGAAGGTATCGAGAAGAAGTCCGAGAACTTTGCCGACGAGGTCATGGCTCAGGTCAACGCATCCTGACCCTGATCACGGAGAAGGCCGCTTGCGGCCTTCTCCCGTTTAATACCGCCCGTTCGAAAACTCCTGAAGGACGCCGCTTGATGACACCCTCCGAAACCGCCAGACCCGCTTACCGCAGAGTCCTGCTCAAGCTGAGTGGGGAGGTGTTGATGGGCAGTGGCGATTTCGGCATAGAGCCGGCGATGATCGGGCGCCTGGCGGCGGAGGCTGCCGAAGTGTCGCGCATGGGTGTGCAATTGGCCATAGTGATCGGCGGCGGAAATCTGTTCCGTGGCGCGGGCTTGGCCGAAGCGGGTATGGACAGGGTTACCGGCGATCAGGTCGGTATGCTGGCGACGGTGATGAACGCGTTGGCTATGCAGGATGCCATCGAACGTCAAGGCGCCTACTGTCGTGTCATGTCCGCGCTCAAGATCAACCAGATCTGCGAGGACTACATTCTCAGACGCGCCGTGCGCCATTTGGAAAAAGGCCGTCTGGTGGTCTTCGCCGCCGGAACGGGTAACCCCTTCTTTACCACGGACACGGCAGCCAGTCTTCGCGCCAGCGAAGTCAACGCCGACCTGATGCTCAAGGGCACAAAGGTCGACGGCGTCTACGACTCCGATCCGATGCGAAATCCCGATGCCAAACGCTACGAGCGGTTGACCTACGACGATGCGCTCACCAACAAGCTGGGTGTGATGGATGCCACGGCGTTGGTGTTGTGCCGCGACAACAACATTCCGCTGCGCGTGTTCGACGTGTATCAGCCCGGCCATCTGAAGCGCATCATCATGGGTGAGCCGATTGGCACTCTTGTAGAGCGAGACTGACACATGATTGACGACATTCATCAGGATGCGCATACGCGCATGCGCAAGAGCCTGGAAGCGCTCAAAACCGAGTTTTCCAAGGTTCGTACCGGCCGCGCCACGCCGAGCCTGCTCGACCACATCACGGTCGACTACTACGGCAGTCCCACGCCGTTGAATCAGGTTGCCAAGGTCGGGGTGGAGGATTCGCGGACCTTGAGCATCACTCCCTGGGAAAAGACCATGGTCGCGCCGATCGAGAAGGCCATCATGACCTCCGATCTCGGGCTCAATCCGGCCAGTGCCGGGACGGTCATTCGCGTACCGATGCCGCCTTTGACCGAGGAGCGCCGCAAGGATCTGGTACGCGTGGTACGCCACGAGGCGGAAGGCAGCCGGGTGGCAGTTCGCAACATCCGCCGGGACGCCAACAACGACCTCAAGTCTCTGGTGAAGGAAAAGGAGATTTCGGAGGACGATGAACGGCGAGCGCAGGACGCGGTGCAGAAACTGACCGATCAGTACATTGCGGAAATCGATGCAACGCTGGCGCACAAGGAACAAGAGCTGATGGAGATCTGACGCGCGCAGTGCGTCAGTTTCGATGCCGGTGGCGGAAGCGGGGTGCGAATATGCCTGGATGCACGACCAATTCCGCGCGGCACTTCTTTTCTCCCGCGGCGTGCCGCTGCGTCGCGCAACGACTTCCCATCGTCCGTGTTGACTCCTGATCACCAGACTTCCGCCGTTCCACGCCACATTGCCATCGTGATGGATGGCAATGGGCGGTGGGCGCGTGCCCGGCATCTGCCGAGGCCTGAGGGGCATCGGCGCGGAGTGGGCGCAACACGCGAGATCATAGCTACCTGTCTCGAACGGGGTGTGGAGGTGTTGACTCTGTTCGCCTTCAGCAGCGAGAACTGGCGCCGCCCCGCGAATGAGGTCAAGACACTCATGGAGTTGTTCTTTTCCGCGCTGCGGCGCGAGCGGGACAAGCTCCACGAGCAGGGTGTGCGCATGCGCTTCATCGGTGATCGCAGTGCGTTCAGCGACAATTTGCGCGCGGAGATGGAGCGTTCGGAAGCGCATACCCGCGGGAACCGGCGCATGATTCTGGTCATTGCGGCCAACTATGGCGGGCGTTGGGATATCGAGCAGGCTGCACGAGGCTATGCAGAAGCAGCTCGGACGGAAGGCGGACTTGAAACCGTAGAGAAGGGTGATTCTGTTCTAGCGCCATATCTGGCCACCGCAGGACTGGTCGAACCGGACCTGTTCATTCGTACCGGGGGTGAGCGACGCCTGAGCAATTTCCTGCTCTGGCAGCTCGCCTACACAGAGCTGTATTTCACCGATACGTTATGGCCGGATTTTGGCGCCGCAGCCCTGAACGAGGCGATTGCCGATTTCGGCAAACGGCAGCGCCGTTTCGGGCTGACCGGCGAACAGATCGAGGCGGACAATGCATAAGACGCGCATTTTCACCGGCCTGGCACTGTCTGCGCTCGCGCTGTTGGTGATCCTTGGTCTGTCGAACACGCTTTTTGCTGCGTTCAGTCTGGTCGTCATTTTGTTCGGCGCGAGCGAGTGGGCCGTGCTGACCGGATTGCGCGGTGTGATCGGGCAGGGCACATACGTATGCGTCATCGCGTTGTTCTCGTGGCTGGCCTGGTCGAGCGTGGCGGCCGGATGGGATTGGCTGCCGCTAGCGGTCGGTGGGCTATGGTGGGCCGCGGTGGCGGTCCTGCTCGCTTTGTGGCAGTCACGCTGGTCGTCCGATGTCAGGCTCCACTGGGGGCTGCGGATAGCCGGCTTGCCGACGCTCGTGCCGGCCTGGATCGCCTTGGTTCTTATACATCGGTATGATTCTCGGTTGTTGATTTTCCTGATCGTACTCGCCGCGGTTGGGGATACTGCCGCCTATTTCACGGGTAAACGTTTCGGAAGGCGCCACATGGCGCCTCAACTGAGTCCAGGCAAGACCTGGGAGGGTCTGATGGGGGAGTTGCTCGCCGCATTCATCGCGTCGTTGATCGGAGCCTCTCTTTTCTTTGGCGACAGCTCTTCAGGTATGCGGATTGGATTTGTGCTGCTTGCGATGCTGACGGTATTCGCCTCGGTATGCGGAGACCTGTTCGAAAGCCTGCTCAAACGGGTTGCCGGGGCAAAGGACAGCGGCCATCTGCTGCCGGGACATGGCGGCGTTCTTGATCGTATGGATAGCCACCTGGCGGCGGCACCGATTTTCCTGATCGGTCTGACATGGCTTTTGGGGGGGAACGTAGGATGATGCCCCAGGGTATTGCAGTTCTCGGCGCTACCGGCAGCATCGGCGCCAGTACGCTTGATGTGGCGGCAAGACATCCCGAGCGTTTCCGTGTAGTTGGGCTCAGCGCTCATCGCGACGTTGAACGACTCGCGGCGCTGTGCGAACAACATAGCCCGGCCTTCGCGGCGATCGCCGACGAGTCCTGCACTTCGGAGCTGGAGATGCGGCTCGCGACAGCCGGACTCGATACGCGGGTGCTGGCCGGGCCGCAAGGGCTGGTCGAACTGGCGGAGTTACCCGACGCGGACGTCGTGATGGCTGCGATCGTCGGTGCGGCGGGTTTGGAGCCGACGCTCGCTGCGGTGCGCGCGGGCAAGCGAGTGTTGCTGGCAAACAAGGAATCCCTGGTGATGGCCGGGCCCTTGTTCATGCGTGAGGTGCGCGAACGAGGCGTTACGCTGTTGCCGATCGACAGCGAGCACAATGCCGTGTTCCAGTGCATGCCCAGGGACTTCGATCGTGGGCTCGACCAGGTCGGGGTGTCGCGGGTCCTGCTCACGGCATCCGGCGGACCGTTTCGCGAGGCGAGTGTCGACAGCCTGGAGGCAGTGACCCCAGAACAGGCTTGTGCGCATCCGAACTGGAGCATGGGGCGCAAGATCTCGGTGGATTCGGCCACGCTCATGAACAAAGGGCTCGAAGTCATCGAGGCGCATTGGCTGTTCGACGTGCCGCCGGAGCGTATCGAGGTGGTGGTGCACCCCCAGAGTGTGATCCATTCGCTGGTCGCCTATACGGACGGTTCCGTGCTTGCCCAATTGGGGAACCCGGATATGCGCACGCCCATCGCGCATGCCATGGCTTGGCCCGAGCGCATCGAAGCAGGCGTGGCGCCGCTCGATCTGCTCGAAGTGGCCCGGCTTGATTTCCAGGCGGCAGATAAGGTTCAGTTTCCGTGCCTGCGCCTGGCGTACGACGCACTGGGGGCGGGCGGTACGGCCACTACGGTGCTGAATGCGGCTAACGAGGTCGCGGTTGCGGCATTTCTCGACGACTGCTTGGCCTTTACTGCCATTCCGGGCGTCATCGAGGAGACGCTCGCGGCGCTGGGCGTGGCGCCTGCGGAGGATCTGGATACCGTCGTCGCCTGGGACCAGCAGGCGCGTCAACATGCAGGCCGGCTGCTGACGCGCTACGCGCATAGGCGGCGTACGGCATGAGCGTGCTGTGGAGTTTGCTGGCTTTCCTCGTCGCCATCAGCATTTTGGTGACAGTGCACGAATTCGGCCATTTCTGGGTGGCCCGGCGTATGGGCGTCCACGTGTTGCGCTTTTCCGTGGGCTTCGGCCGGCCGCTGTGGAGACGTACAGCGGCTAGCGGGACGGAGTATGCGATTGCCGCGATTCCGCTGGGCGGCTACGTGAAAATGCTCGACGAGCGTGAAGGCGAGGTGCCGCCCGAACTTCTGGATCGGGCTTTCAACCGCAAGCCGGTTCTGCGGCGTATGGCAATCGTCGCCGCTGGGCCGGTCGCCAACTTCCTGCTGGCGATCGTGTTGTATGCCTGCATGTACATGATCGGGGTGCAGGGAATTCGCCCCTATGTCGGCACGGTGACTCCGGGCAGCGTGGCGGCAGAAGCGGGTTTGCAAAAACGCGATCTGATCCTGCAGGTCGACGGCCGTGCAGTGCAGAGCTGGGAGCAGGCGCGCATGGCGCTTCTCGAGGACGCGCTGGCGCGCAATACGCTGGACCTTAGGGTGCGTACCCAGGATGGCGCGGAATTGACACGCTATCTGGACGTCAGCGGCCTCCACCTGCTGGGTGAAAAGCCCGATGTGCTGGGGCGCATGGGGCTGGGCATATGGCGTCCGTCCGTGCCGGTGATCGCCAAGGCGATGCCTGGTGGCGCGGCGGAACGCGCGGGACTCAAGGCCGGCGATCGGGTCATCGCCATGAACGGCGAGAAGGTCGTTTCGGTCACGAACTGGATCGCTTCCATTCAGGCGCATCCCGGAAAGCCGCTGACACTCACCGTGGAACGCAACGGCGAAAGCCGTGAGGTGACCGTCACGCCAGCTCCGCGGCAAGTCGACGGAAAAACACGCGGTTTCATAGACGCGCAGATTCAGGGGGTTGTCCCTGCCGTCTTCCGTGATACCTTACGCACCGAAGTACGCTATGGGCCGCTGGAGGCGCTTGCCCAGGGAGCGCGGCGAACCTGGAACATGACCGTTTTGACCCTGCGTGTGCTGGGGCGGTTGGTCGTCGGCCAGGCTTCGGTGCGCAACCTGAGCGGGCCGGTCACCATTGCCGAGTATGCCGGAATATCCGCCGCGATCGGCTTGTCCGCGTTTCTTGGGTTCCTGGGTATCGTCAGCGTGAGTCTGGGTGTGCTGAATCTGCTGCCGGTGCCCGTGCTGGATGGCGGCCATCTGCTGTATCAGTTCATCGAACTGCTGCGCGGACGACCGCTTTCGGAGTCCGCGCAAGTCGTCGGGCAGAAAATCGGTTTGACGCTGCTCGGCGCCTTGATGGCGCTGGCTCTCTACAACGATCTATACAGGCTGTTCAATTGATGACGTTCAAACGCTTGCTGGCGCTGATACTCACGTTGTGGCTGGGGACAGGCGTCGTGACGCATGCTGTGGCCGCCGATGCGGCGCCGGCCAAGGACAGTTTCAAAGTCGCCAATATTGAAGTGCGGGGCCTGCAGCGGATTACTCCCGGGACCGTGTTCAGCTACCTGCCGGTGCATGTGGGTGACGAATTCAAGTACTCGGAAACCCCCCGGATCATCGATGCTCTGTACCGTACGGGGTTCTTCGACCGTGTCGACGTATACCGTCAGGGCGACGTGCTGGTGGTCAAGGTTCAGGAGCGGCCGGCGATCAACGACATAAAGTTCAGCGGCAACAGCCTGATCAAGACTGATCAGCTGAAACAGGCGCTCAAGCAGGCAGGCATCGCCAAAGGGCAGGTATTCAAGCGCGAGGTGCTGGACGACCTGCAGAATCAACTGCGCGATCAGTACTATGCGCGCGGCAAATACAACGTGAAGATCGACACTACGGTCAAGGATCTGCCGCGCAATCGCGTGGACATCGACATTAAGATAACGGAGGGCAAGACGGCGACCATCAAGCAGGTGACCGTCGTCGGTAATCATGCCTTCAAGGAACAGCAGTTGCTCGATCAGCTGGACGTCGGCATACCACCGTGGTGGGCCTTCCTCAGCCAGCGAGACAAATATTCCAAGCAGCGTTTGAGCGCCTCGTTGGAGAAGCTGCGTTCACAGTATCTCGATGCTGGTTACATCGATTTCGCACTGAATTCGACGCAGGTCGCTCTGACTCCCAACCATCGCGACATGTACATCACCATCAACGTGCATGAGGGCGACAAGTACCGCGTCAAGGACGTGAAGCTGGCCGGCAACCTGCTGTATCCCAGGGCAGAGCTGATGAAACTGATGCAGATCAAGGCCGGTGAAGTGTTCTCGCGCAAGAAGGTCATCGATACCGTAAAAGCGCTGCAGAACCGCTACGGTAACGACGGTTATGCTTTCGCTAACATCAATCCGATCCCGCAGGTTGACAAGGCGAACAAGACCGTCGGTCTGACCTTTTTTGTTGATCCGGGTCGGCGTGTATACGTGCGCGAGATACATTTCGTGGGTAATCAGACTACTTCAGGCCAGGTCTTACGCCGCGAGATGCGTCAGATGGAGGGTGGGCTTTACTCGACTAAGCTGATCGATCGTTCGAAAGTACGCCTGCAGCGTCTGCCGTACGTCGAGTCCGTGAATATCGATACCCGCCGCGTACCCGGTAGCGACAATCAGGTGGATCTGATCGTGCACGTGAAGGAGCGCTTGTCCAGTAGCTTTAGGGTGAGCATCGGCTACTCGCAGTTCGAGGGGGTGATTCTCTCCACTGGGGTCAGCAGCAGCAATTTCCTGGGTACCGGGAACCAGATGAAGTTCGCGATCAATACCAGCAAGATCAATACGCTATATCAGATTAATTATGTTAATCCTTATTACACGCTGAATGGCGTTAGCCGCGGCATCAATCTCTATTATCAGCAGACGGATACCGCGAGCGCTGATATCGTCGACTACTCCGCAGACAGATTGGGCGCTGCTGTGAGTTACGGTGTGCCCTTGTCGGAATACGATTCGCTGAATGCGAGCTATGGCTATCAGGCGGTCAAGGTCAAAGTGGGCTCCAATCCGGCGCAGTCGGTGACCGATTACATCGCCGAGTACGGCAGGAACTACAATCTGTTCAAGTTGGGATTGGGCCTCAATCACGATACCCGCAACAAGACGGTGTTCCCGACCAAGGGCAACTACCAGGGGATCAGCCTGGATCTGATTACGCCCGGAAGCACGGTGAAGTATTACAAGGTGGGCTATTTCAACCATCAATATGTCCCGATCACCGGCTGGCTCACCGGCTCCTTGAGTGGCACCGTAGGCTATGGGAAGGGGTATGACGGGACGGCCAGTCTGCCGTTCTTCGACAAGTATTACGCCGGTGGCATCGATTCGGTGGCCGGCTATAAGGACAGCTCGCTGGGGCCGCTCGATCCAGTGACCGGACAACCTACCGGGGGCGATCTCAAACTGGTTGGACGCGCCAGCCTGATATTCCCGGCGCCTTTCCTGACCAATGCGAGTTCGGTGCGCATGAGTGCGTTCGTTGATACCGGCAATGTGTTTGCGGGCGTGAAGGACTTCAAGACGAACGAGTTGCGAAAGTCGGCAGGTTTGGCAATGGAGTGGTTGTCGCCGATCGGGCCGCTGTCGTTCAGTGTGGCGAAACCGCTGGATAAGAAGTCCGGCGACAAGACACAGGTGTTTCAGTTCAACATCGGTACATATTTCTGAGGTGGAGCATGACTATGCGTAAAGTGTTTGCGACTATGGCCGTTTTCATGGCTGCGGCGTTGGCCATGCCAGCGGCATCGGCGGCCGGGCTCAAGGTCGGTTTCGTCAACGTGCAGGAAATCATGGCCAAGGCGCCTCAGGCAGAGGCCGCCCGCGCGCAGCTCAAGCAGGAATTCGGTAATCGCGAGAAAAGCCTCACCGCGCAGCGCGGTGCAATTCAGAAGCAGGAGGCCGATCTGAAGCGGAACGCTTCGGTGATGTCGGCCGACAAGAAAAGTGCAGCCGAAAAAGCCTTGCGGGACAAGATGAGCAGTTTCAATCGCGACATGGGTTCGTTCCGCGATGATTTCAACATGAAACGCAACGAGCTTCTGCAGGGCCTGCAGAAAAAGATCTTCGACGCCATCACGAAGGTAGCCAAGGATGGAGGCTATGATCTGGTGCTCAGCAATGGAGTCGTCTATGCCAGCGATAAGGTCGATTTGACCAAGCAGGTGCTTGCGGAACTGGCTAAGAGCAATAACTGAGGTCCAGACGGCTTCGGGTCCATATGCCGCAACGCATGCCGCGCTGCGGCATATGTGTGTGGGGATGGCATGAGTAGGACATTGTTTGAACTGGGGGAGGCGCTTGACGCCCGGTTACAGGGCGATGGCAATATTCGCGTGGAGCGCGTGTCCTCGCTCGCTCATGGTTCCTCTTCCACGCTGGCCTTCATGGTCTCGCGTGCCCATTTGAGTGAACTGCATCGTACGCAGGCAGGCGCGGTAGTGCTTGGTGAGGAATGGGCGGCGGAGTGCCCGGTGCCGGCGCTGGTCGTGCGCAATCCGCATGCCGCGTTCGCTCGGGCGGTTGCTATGCTGCATCCGGAACGCAAACCCGCGCCTGGCGTACATGCCAGCGCGGTGGTCGCCCCCGATGCGCAGATTGGGGCGGGGGTTAGCATTGGTCCGCACTCCGTGGTTGCCGACGGTTGTCGCATCGGCGCGAACGCCGTGATCGGGCCGGGGTGCGTATTGATGTCCGGCGCGACTGTGGGGGCAGGTACGCACTTGGTCGCACAGGTATTCGTCGGCAGCGATTGCCGGCTTGGCGAGCGTTGCCGGATTCATCCCGGCGTGGTGATCGGCGCCGATGGATTCGGTCTCGCGAAGGAAAACGGGCGCTGGATCAAAGTACCCCAGGTCGGTCGCGTGATCATCGGCGATGAGGTCGACATCGGCGCTAACACCACGGTCGACCGCGGCGCAATCGAGGACACAGTGCTCGGCGACGGGGTCAAGCTGGACAATCAGATCCAGGTCGCGCACAACGTGCGTATCGGCGAACATAGTGCGATCGCCGGCTGTGTCGGGATCGCCGGCAGCGCGGTCATTGGTCGTGGTTGCACGATTGGGGGCGGGGTCGGCATCGCCGGGCACCTGAAACTCGCCGATGGCGTGCACGTGACGGGAATGAGTCTGGTCGCCAGCGACCTGGAGCAAGCCGGGGCCTACTCTTCGAGTCTGCCGGCTCAGCCCATGCGCCAATGGCAGAAAAATGCAGCACGCCTGCGACATCTCGATGAGATGGCGCGCAAACTCAAGCAGCTGGAAGCCGAGGTGGCGCGTCTGGGCGCGTCGGCCGGGCAATCCGAATAGTTGGACCAATCCGAGGTCAAGCCTTTGAAAGAAATTGATATCCACGACATTTTGCAGCGCCTGCCGCACCGCTATCCGTTCCTGCTCGTCGATCGTGTGGTCGACTACGAGTTGGGCAAGTGGCTCAAGGCGATCAAGAATGTCTCGTTCAACGAGCCGTTTTTCCAGGGACACTTTCCGACCCGACCGGTCATGCCTGGGGTGCTGATACTCGAAGCTATGGCCCAGGCGACGGGACTGCTGGCTTATGAAACGCGTGGGGAGAAGCCGCCGGAGAATTTCCTCTACCTGTTCGTCTCCATCGACAAGGCGCGCTTCAAACGGCCGGTGGAACCGGGCGATCAGCTTGAACTCCACGTGGAACTGCAGCGTGTCAAGCGCGATATGTGGAAGTTCGACGGCATTGCCCGTGTCGACGGCCAGATCGCTGCGACTGCTGAACTGATGTGCGCCGGTCGCGAGCTTGATCAATGATTCATCCGCAGGCTGCTGTCGATCCCCGTGCGGAGTTGGCGGACGACGTGACGGTGGGGCCTTTCGCCGTCATCGGCGCCGACGTGCGCATAGATTCCGGGACCACAGTCGGTCCGCACGCCGTCATCGAAGGGCCGACCCGGATCGGCAAGAACAACCGCATCTATCAGTTCGTATCTTTGGGCACCGCGCCTCAGGACAAGAAATACAAAGGCGAACGGACCGAGCTGATCATCGGCGATCGCAACCTCATCCGTGAGTACTGTACCTTCAATCGGGGTACCGTACAGGATCTGGGCCATACCAAGATCGGCGACGACAACTGGATTATGGCCTATGTGCATCTGGCGCACGATTGCGTGGTGGGCAACCACACGACTTTCTCCAATGGCGCGACGCTGGCCGGACACGTGACCATCGAGGACTACGCGACCTTAGGTGGCTTCTCGCTGATTCACCAGTTCGTGCGCGTCGGAGCGTACGCCTTTACCGGCATGGGCTCAGCCGTTAGCCGCGACGTGCCGCCCTACGTGATGGCCAGCGGTAATCTGGCGGAACCACACGGACTGAACACGGAAGGTCTGCGCCGCAATAGTTTCGATGCCGCGCAGATCTCGCGCCTGAGACGCGCCTACAAGACGCTGTACCGATCGGGTTTGCGCCTGGATGAGGCGCTGGATGCCTTGCGTTCCGAAGTGGAACATCCGGAAATCGATCGTCTGCTGCATTTTCTGGAAAGCAGCAAGCGCAGCATCATTCGCTGATGGGCCTGCGCGTCGGCCTGGTGGCGGGCGAAGCCTCGGGCGATCTGCTTGGGGCCGGGCTGATCGAGGCGATTCGCGAACGTGTGCCGGATGCGCGCTTCGAAGGGATCGCCGGTCCACGCATGGTGGCGGCAGGTTGCCGCGCCTTTGCGCAGTCCGAGCGTCTTGCGGTGATGGGCCTGGTAGAACCGCTGGGCCGCCTGCCGGAACTCCTGCGCCTGCGCCATCGTCTGGCGCGTTACTTCCTCGACGATCCGCCGGACGTTTTCGTCGGCATCGACGCCCCTGACTTCAATCTCGCCCTGGAGCGCAAATTGCGTGAAGGCGGGATTCCTGCGGTGCACTATGTGAGCCCTTCCGTCTGGGCCTGGAGGCAATACAGGGTGGGCAAGATCGCCCGCAGCGTCGATGCCATGCTCACGCTGTTTCCGTTCGAGGCGGATTTCTACCGCACGCACGGCGTGCCGGTGACCTTCGTCGGGCATCCGCTCGCCGAGAGCATTCCCGATCGGACCGATCCGCAGGCTGCAAGGCAGGAACTTGGCCTGCGGGGCGAGGGGCCGGTGCTGGCCTTGCTGCCCGGCAGCCGTCTGGGCGAGATCAATCGCCTGGGGCGCGATTTCCTCATGGCTGCGGCGCAGTTGTCTGAAGAGATTCCGGGATTGCGCGTGATAGCACCCATGGCCAGTGCGTCCGCCCGCACCGCGTTCGAGGCGCAGTGGCAGCAGGTTGCGCCGCGGCTCGGGCTGCAGCTGTTCGATGGCCGCTCGCATGAGGTGATGGCGGCGGCGGACGCAGTCCTGCTGGCCTCGGGAACTGCGGCGCTGGAGGCGATGCTCCTCAAGCGCCCAATGGTCGTGGCGTATCGCCTTGCTGGCCTGACGTATACCCTGTTACGCCGCCTCAAACTCATGCAGGTGGACCGTTATTCGCTGCCGAACCTGCTGGCGCAGATGGATGTCGTTCCCGAGCTGATTCAGGATGCCGTTACGCCGCAGGCGCTGGCCGCCGCGGTCGGACCTTTGCTGCGCGACGTCGCCGCTCGCGAGCGGCAGTTGGAAGTTTTCGACGCGATCCACCATCAGTTGCGAGCCGGCGGCAGTGCCAAGGCTGCCGACGCGGTTCTGGCGCTTGCCCGGGGGCAGGATTGATGCGCTTGGTGGCGGGGGTTGACGAAGCCGGGCGAGGGCCACTGGCCGGCCCCGTGGTGGCCGCTGCGGTGGTTCTCGATCCGGCGCGGCCGATTGCCGGCCTGGCCGATTCGAAAAAGTTGAGCGCCCGTCGGCGCGAAATCTTGGCCGTGACGATCCGAAAGGATGCGTTGGCCTGGGCGGTGGCCGGGGCGAGCGTCGAGGAGATCGACGAACTCAATATTCTGCACGCGAGCATGTTGGCGATGCGTCGGGCTCTCGAGGCGCTGACGCCGCAGGCCGAGCATGCTCTGATCGACGGCAATCGTTGTCCGACGAATCTGTTATGCACTGCAGAGGCCATCGTCGGCGGCGATGCACGCGTGGAAGCCATCAGTGCCGCTTCCATTCTGGCCAAAGTGACTCGCGACGAGGAAATGCTACGCCTGCACGAAGCGTATCCCGACTACGAGTTTGCGCGTCACAAGGGTTATCCCACCGCGTTGCATCTCGATGCATTGGGAAAATTCGGACCGAGCGACTGCCATCGTCTGAGTTTTGCGCCGGTGCGCCGGGCACAGGCGCTCTTCCTCAAAGACCGCTGAGCGGCCAGTTCCTCACGGTACCGGTTTTCGTATCGATCGCTACGATACGGTTGGCGTTGGTATCCGCCACCAGCAGGGTATGTGAGTCCAGCACTGCAAGACCGCCCGGCAACGCCAGACCCGTTGTCAGCGTAGTGACCTCGGATGTCGCGAGGTCGAGCACGCGCACGGCATTGTTGAAGGTGTCGGCGATGTAGAGTTTGCCGTCGAGCCAGGCCAGGCCCTGATCATGCTGCAGCAAGGCTTGCGCCGCGGGCCCGTTTCGCAGTCCGAAGTTGAACAGGCCTTGTCCGACGAGCGTGCGGACCTGTCCGTTTTCGAGGTTGACTGCGCGTACTGCGGATGACTCTGGATCGGCCACGTAGAGCGTGCCCGAGTGATAGGTCAGTCCGCTGCTTTGGGAGAAGCTGGCCCGCGACGCCGGCCCGTCGGCAATGCCTTCCGCGCCACTGCCGGCGAATGGCCCGATCCGATCCTGCGTCAAATCCAATTTCCAGATCTGATGGTCGCCGGCCATGGCGATGAACAGCTCGTGACCGACCTCCTCCAGGCCCCAGGGTGAATTCAGGGCGGTTTCGAGTGCCGGATGCGTGCCGTGGACCCCATAGGCTCGCTCTCCGTTCCCAGCGACGGTGCGGACTCGGCCGGAGGCTAGAGCGATTCGCCGGATCAGCTGGTTGCCGGTATCTGCGACGTATAGTGCGTCGGCGTGGAAGACCAGTCCTTGTGGTCCCGAGAAGCCGGCCGTGCCGGGAGCACCGTCCTTGGCGCCGGCGGTTCCGCTACCGATGATCCGGATGACCTTGCCGTTGCGATTCAACAGAACGATACGATTGTGGCCGCTGTCGCTGATTGCGATGTAGTGCTGGGATACTGCGATCTTGCCGGGTTGCAGCAGCCCTTTCGTCGTGGCCGGAGGTGGTTTCAGTGGCAGTGCGGTCTGCACCGGGGTGTTGTCCTGGCGTGCCCTCGCCAGGGTCCGTATGACCGCTTCTCGAATCTGCGCGTATTGGCCTTCGCCGACGAAACGCCCCACGATTTTGCCGTCCGGGCCGAGAAGTATCTGCGTGGGCCAGGCGAACACGTGATAAGCCTTCCATAGCGTCATACCCTTATCGGTCACGATCGGATGCCGTATGTGGTATCGCGCGATGAATCCGTCGATGTTGGCGCTGCGTTGCGACGCGGAGAATTTCGGCGAGTTCACGCCGAGAACAAGCAGACGGCCGTCGAACTCGTGCTCGAGCCGAGCCATGTCGGGCAGGACATGGATGCAGTTGATGCAGCCTGGCGTGAAAAAATCGAGCAGGACCACGCGCCCGCGCAGGTCGGCGGAAGTCAGCGGGCGTTGGACATTGAACCAGGGCGCACCCGGCGGCAGAGGGGGTTCGCCTGCGTACGCTGCGAATGGGAAGAGCAAGGCGAGCAGCATGAGCGAGGCCCCACGGGGGAATCTTCGCGCTATGGCGGTGGGGAGGGGCATGACGGCATTACCAGATTGCGACCTGTTGGATAAGTTTAGAACCTCTGGGGGCACTGGTGTGAGGCGGGCAGGTGATATACCCACTCATCGGTTCAGCGTGTCCGCATCCTCGTACCGGTCGTGTCGCTGCGTGCCGGATCCGCTGCGGGAGTCGATATCCGCCAGCGGATGCGGGCGGCCGAGATGGTAGCCCTGACCCCAGCCGACGCCGAGATTCTTCAGCGTGTCCTTCGTTTCGGCATCTTCCACCCATTCGGCGACTACCTCTATGTCGCGCAGCTGGGCGAGCTTAAGCAGGGCTTCGATGATGATGCGGCTGTTCGGGCTGTGCCCCAGGTCGCGCACGAATCGTCCATCGATCTTGACCACATCGACAGGCAGGTCCTCCAGGTAGGCGAAGCTCGCGACGCCGGCGCCGAAATCGTCAAGCGCGAACCGATAGCCTTGCGCGCGAAGTCGACTCAAAGTGCTTGCTGCGCGCGTGAGATTGTCCAGTGCGGCCTGTTCGGTGATTTCGAAGATCAGCTGGGAAGGCGAGATGCCGGAGCGCCCGCGCAACTCGCCGACGCGAGAGACGAAGTCTGGCGCGTTAAGCGTGATCGCCGTGAGATTGATACTGATAACCCTCTGCGGATTACCCTGCAGGTATGCGAATGCCTGTTCCAGTACCCAGAAATCGATGAGTTTGGTCATGCCGTAGCGCCGAGCCGCGTTCAGGAAGTTGGCAGGACTCTCGATCCGCCCATGTTCATCCAGCGTGCGCAGGAGCAGTTCGTGATAGGGACGTCGTTCGGGGTGTGGCGTGAGCGGTACGATCGGCTGGGCGTAGAGTGCGAAACGGCCGCTTTCAAGCGCTCTGCGCAGCTGTGCCGCGTGATGCATGTCGACGAGTTGCAAGCGCGCCTCGACATCGGTCGCATGCAGGACATAGGTACGGTTGCGGCCCGATTCCTTGGCCAGGTGGCAGGCCATGTCGGCTCTGCTTAGCAAGGTTTCGGGGGATTCACCCGCATGCCGGAACGTGATCCCCAGACTGGCGTTGAGGCGCAGCCCACTGTCGACGGAGCGTGGGCGGAAAGTCTCTATCTGCAATTTGAGGGATTCGGCCAGTTCGATACCTTGGCGTGGTTCCTCGATCTTGCCGCCGATTGCGCATTCATCGCCGCCCAGGCGGGCCATGTGCCAGCTCAGGGGCAGGTTGCTGCGCAGGGAATGGGTAAGTTCACGGAAGATTTCGTCGCCGACCGCATGGCCGTATAGATCGTTGATCAGTTTGAATTGGTCGAGATCGAAGTAGATCAGTGCATAGTGTTCGTCGAGTTTGTGATCGGTGGCGCGTGCCGCCATCTCCCGCAGGAACGCGCGACGGTTGGGCAGGCCGGTGGCCTCGTCAAGGTACAGCATGTCGCGGCGTTCGTTCTGGGAGGCTGCGAGCAGTAGTAAAACCAGTGCAGTGACGCCGAGGAATGTGACTCGAACGACAGTGTCGATGCTTTGATAGTCGTGTCCGCTATGTCTGAACAGCAGGACCAAGGCCGTCGTGCAGGTGACGATGACAGCTCCTCGCGTGCCGAAACGATAGACCGCGACGAGCATCAGTGGGATGAGGGCGAACAGCAGGCTGTTCGGCGCCACCGGCAGAATTTTCAAGGTGAGCGCGACTGTCAGAGCCGTCAGGGCAGTCAGCAGCGCGCAGAGTTCCAGCAGCTTGCGGCGCCGCCATTGCGGCCATGGCCACCATTGCAGCAGCAGTGGAGTCACGATGAGGATGCCCATGCCGTCCCCAACCCACCAGAGTAGTACGCGGTTCAGATCGTGCATCGGCTGGATTTGCGGTAGCAGCGCGGCGAGATGTGCCAGCAGGGCGAGCAGCAAGGAGGTCGCTAGCGGTGTGACGAGGCAGACCAGAAGTACAAAGCGCAGAACATCTCCCGTCGTCTTCAACTGCATGTTGATGGAAAAGTTGTGGATTACCCAAACACCCAGCGCGGCTTCCGCAACCTGGCTGACTCCGGCGATCAACGACAACGGCAGTTCGGAACCGAAGTAGCTTGAAATCAGAATGTTGCCGGTCAGGACTCCGAGGATGACCGATATCCATAGATCCAAGGGCAAACGCCACAGCACTGCCAGGGCCAGGCCGGCAGCCGGCCATACCGAACTGATGCCGTTGGGATCCCGCATGCCGACGAGGCCGAGATATTCGAGACCCATATAGCTCAGCGAAAAAACGAGATAGACCCGTAGCTTGCGCAAGGCGTCAGGGCAAACCCTAGTTTTTGTTATTGCCATCGAGATACATCTCGTAGCTGGAGGTTAACTTTAAAACTATTTTCCGTGGATTATTAGTGGGCGCGGCGCATCGGTACGATCTGCATCCGATCCGTACCGCTGGTGTACCATTGCCCTTCGTTTCAGATCAGGCCGATTCCCCCCGATGCCCGATAGCAGCATTCGTATTTACGGCGCCCGTCAGAACAATCTGAAGAACCTCGATATCGAGCTGCCCTTGGGAGAGCTTGTCGTGGTTACCGGAGTGTCCGGTTCCGGCAAGTCCTCGCTCGCTTTCGATACGGTCTATGCCGAAGGTCAGCGGCGCTACGTCGAGACTTTCTCGCCTTATGCCCGGCAATTTCTGGACCGCATGGACAAGCCAGCCGTCGACCGGGTGGAAGGCATTCCGCCGGCGATAGCCATTGATCAGACCAACCCGGTGCGCACCTCGCGCTCCACGGTCGGTACCATGACCGAACTCAACGATCACCTCAAGCTGCTGTATGCCCGTGCCGCGCGTCTCTATTGTCGAGGCTGTGGACGCGAGGTCCGTAGCGACACCCCGGAATCCATCGCCGAACATCTGTTTGGAGAGGGTGGCGCCGAGGCGGTCAGAATCATGGTCTGCTTCGCGATTGAGGTGCCGCAGAACTTCGCCGCGGCCGAGGTCGAGGGATATCTGGAGCAGCAGGGCTATACGCGCATTCACAGCCGTGACGGCGCGTGCATCGAGGTTGTGCAGGACCGGATGCGCCTCAGCGAAGCCAATCGCGGGCGCTTGCTCGAAGCGCTGGAAACGGCGCTGGCACGCGGGCATGGGCGTCTGACGGTGTATGCATTGGATGAGCAGAAGCAGGCCGGAGAGGGAGAGCGTTTCTCTGCCGGGTTGCATTGCGCTGCCTGCGATATCGACTACGCTCAGCCCACGTCCAACCATTTTTCCTTCAACTCTCCGGTCGGCGCCTGCGAGACCTGTCGCGGATTCGGCCGCGTGATCGGCATCGATTACCGCCTTGTCATTCCGGACGAAGGCAAAAGCCTTGCCGAAGGCGCCGTCAAACCGTGGCAGACCCAGAGCTACAGCGAGGTGCAGGACGATCTGCTGCGCTTCGCCCGGCGCAGCGGCATTCCCCTCGACGTGGCCTGGCGTGACTTGGACGAAGCGCATAGGCGTTGGGTCATTGAAGGCGAGGGCGACTGGGACGACGGCGTGTGGTACGGCGCCAAGCGTTTTTTCGCATGGCTGGAGAGCAAGAGTTACAAGATGCACATCCGTGTGCTGCTGTCCAAGTACCGCAGCTACGATGCCTGTCCCGACTGTCACGGCGCCCGGCTCAAACCGGAGAGCCTATTATGGCGTCTCGGTGGCCGGGCTGAGGCGGACGCGGTGCTCGAACCCGAGGCACGCTTTCCGCCCAGTGGTGTGGAACTGGGTGAGACCACTCTGCGCGCGCTTCCGGGACTGAACGTGCACGATCTGATGTGCCTGCCGCTCGAGCGCTGCCGCTCGTTCTTTACCGGCCTGCATTTGCCCGCGCCATTGGATCAGGCAGCTGATCTGCTGCTCGGAGAGATCCGCTCCAGGCTCGCGTATCTGAACGAGGTGGGGCTGGGCTATCTGACCCTGGATCGTCAGTCGCGCACCCTGTCCGGCGGCGAGGTGCAGCGCATCAATCTGACCACCGCGCTGGGCACCTCTCTGGTCAACACGCTGTTCGTGCTCGATGAACCCAGCATCGGCCTGCATCCGCGCGACATCGAGCGTGTGGTCGGCGTGCTGCGCCGCTTGCGTGACGCCGGCAATTCGCTGCTGGTGGTCGAGCACGATCCGCAGATCATGTTCGCGGCCGACCGGCTTCTGGACATGGGGCCAGGGCCGGGCGAACGCGGCGGCGAGGTGGTTTTCTTCGGCCCACCCCGGGAGCTGAAGTCGGTCGACTCCTCGCTTACCGCGGACTATCTGAGCGGTCGCCGCGTGGTGGGCACATCGAGCGAAACCGTCGTGGTTGGTGATGAGACGCGTTGGCTGGAAGTGCTGGGCGCCGGCGAACACAATCTGTGCGACATCGACGTGCGCATTCCTCTCGGGTGTCTGGTCGGCGTGACCGGCGTGTCGGGTTCCGGCAAGTCCACACTGATCGGCGACGTGCTGTATCCGGCGCTGATGGCCATGCAGGGCCAGCCGCAGGAGCAACCGGGTGCGCACCGCGAAATCCGCGGCGCCGAGGCTTTCGAGGGCGTAGTGTCGGTCGACCAGAGTCCGATCGGCAAGACGGCACGCTCCAACCCGGCCAGCTACGTCGGCGCCTTCGATGCCATTCGCAAGCGTTTCACGGCCGATCCGCTGGCCCGCGAGCGCGGTTATACGGCCGGCACCTTCAGCTTCAACTCCGGCAACGGGCGCTGCCCCACCTGTTCGGGCTCGGGCTTCGAGCACGTCGAGATGCAGTTCCTCTCCGACGTGTACCTGCGCTGTCCGGACTGCGACGGCCGGCGTTATCGCGACGAGGTGCTCGAGGTCAGGGTGCACGGCCAGGGGCGCGAACAGGCGTTGTCGATTGCGGACGTGCTGGAACTCACCGTTTCCGAGGCGCTGACGTTCTTTGCCGACGCGCCCGATGTCCTGCGCGTTCTCGAACCGCTGGCCGCGGTCGGTCTGGAGTATCTGCACCTGGGGCAGCCGGTGCCGACGCTGTCCGGCGGCGAGGCCCAGCGCCTCAAGCTCGCCAAACACCTGGCGCATACCGCCACGGGTTCCCAGTTGTTCCTGTTCGACGAGCCGACCACCGGCCTGCACTTCGAGGATATCGCCCGTCTGTTGGGCGCATTCCGGCGGCTGGTGGCGCAGGGACACTCGCTGGTGGTGATCGAACACAATCTCGACGTCATGCGCGCCGCGGACTGGTTGATCGACCTCGGACCCGAGGGCGGGGATGGCGGTGGCCGGCTCATCGCCGAGGGGCCGCCGCAGGCGATCATGGATTGCGCCGCCTCGCACACGGGGGCGGCGCTGCGTGACTACGAGGCGTCGTTGCAGCGCCTCTGGGAGGCTCCTGCCGAAGCACATGCGCCGCTCGTGGCCGACGAAGCCATTCGCATCCGTAATGCGCGCGAACATAATCTCAAGGGTGTCGACCTAAGTATTCCGCGCGAGCGCTTTACGGTGATCACCGGCGTGTCAGGCTCCGGCAAGAGCACCATCGCCTTCGACATCCTGTTCAACGAGGGGCAGCGGCGCTATCTCGAATCACTCAACGCCTATGCGCGCCAGTTCGTGCAGCCCTCGTCCCGTCCCGAGGTGGATGCGGTGACCGGCATTCCCCCGACGGTCGCCATCGAACAGCGCACCAGCCGCGGCGGTCGCAAGAGCACCGTGGCAACGCTGACCGAAATCCATCATTTTCTGCGTTTGCTGTTCGTCAAACTCGGCACCCAGCACTGCCCGGACTGCGGCGTTCCCATCGAGCCGCAGACGCCGGAAGCGATCCTGGCTCGCCTGTTGCGGGAACAGCGCGGTCGCGGACTGGAGTTTTTCGCGCCACTGGTGAGCGGGCGCAAGGGCTACTACACGGAACTAGCACAGTGGGCTTCCGCCCGTGGACACGCAACGCTGCGCGTCGACGGCGAACTCCTGCCGACCGATCCCTGGCCGCGGCTCAAGCGCTACCAGGAGCACGATATCGAGCTGCCTGTGGGCAGCGTGCTGTCGGATGCCGCACACGAGCGAGAACTCGCGGATCTGATCGTGCGTGCCTTGGACTACGGTAAGGGCGTGCTGAAGGTCGCCGTACAGGGGAGGCGCAAGGAACTCACCTTCTCCAGCGAACGGGCCTGCCCCGGCTGCGGGCGCAGCTTCGAGGCGCCCGATCCGCGCCTGTTCTCCTACAACTCCAAGCGCGGCTGGTGTGAGCGCTGCTTCGGCACCGGGAAGCTGCTAAAGGACTTCGATGCCGAACAGACCGGCGAGGAAGGCGCCTGGAACGCCGGCTACGAGGACGAGGAGCGGGCATGTCCTGCCTGTCATGGCCGGCGGCTGAATCCGGAGGCGCTGTCCGTGCAGCTGCACGGACGTTCCATCGCTGCCTACAGCGAATTGCCGGTGACGGACGCTGCGCAGGTGTTCGAACGCATGGAGCTGAAGGGCCGCGAGGCGGAAATCGGGCGTGACATCCTGCCGGAGATCCGCAACCGTCTGGCGTTTCTGCAGGAGGTCGGGCTCGGCTACCTGTCGCTGGACCGCGCCGCGCCGACGCTGTCGGGCGGCGAGTCGCAGCGTATTCGTCTGGCCGCTCAGCTTGGCTCCAACCTGCGCGGCGTCTGCTACATCCTCGACGAGCCGACCATCGGCCTGCATCCGCGTGACAACCGGCTGCTGCTGGACACGCTGCATGCTTTGCAGCGCAAGGGCAATACCGTGGTGGTGGTCGAACACGATGAAGACACGATCCGGGGAGCGGATCACGTCATCGATATCGGACCAGGCGCGGGGTCGGGAGGCGGCCGTGTGATCGCAGAGGGCAGCGTCGACGAGTTGCTGACGCATGCCGAGTCACAGACGGCGCGCTGTCTTGCCCAGCCCTTGCAGCATCCGTTGCATGAACGTCGTCGTGTCGATAGGAAAGCGGAGCCAGCGCTGGAGATCGGTCGGGCCGAACTCAACAATCTGCGCAATGTGGACGTGCGCATTCCGCTGCAGCGTCTGGTCTGCGTCACCGGCGTGTCCGGTTCCGGTAAGTCCACCCTGGTGCGCGAGGTCGTGCACGGCAATCTGCATCGTTTGCTCGGCCGCAAGGGCGGTCGCCGGCCTGCGCTGCAGGGTTGTGCCAGTCTGGGAGGTTACCGTGATCTGTTGCGTGTGCTCGAAGTCGATCAGACGCCTATCGGCCGGACTCCCCGTTCCTGTCCAGCTACTTACGTCGGATTCTTCGACTCGATTCGCAAGTTGTTCGCGCAGATGCCCGAGGCGCGTATTCGGGGCTATGCTGCGGGGCGGTTCTCGTTCAACAGCGGTGGAGGCCGCTGTCCGGCCTGCGAAGGGCAGGGCATGCGGCGCGTGGAGATGAGCTTCCTGCCCGACGTGGTAGTCCCCTGCGAGGTGTGCGGCGGTGCCCGCTACAATTCCGAAACCCTGGCCGTGCTCTATAAGGACCGCAGCATCGCAGATGTGCTGGCGATGAGCGTCGATGAGGCCTTGCCGTTTTTCAGCGCGCAGCCGGCGATACACCGTGCGCTGGAACTGCTGCGCGACGTGGGGCTCGGGTATCTGACCCTTGGCCAACCCAGCCCCACGCTCTCCGGCGGCGAGGCGCAACGCATCAAGCTGGTCACCGAGCTGGCCAAGGCGGCGCCAGCGCGCGGGCGCAAGGGCGAAGCCGGCACCTTGTATATCCTGGACGAGCCGACCGTCGGTTTGCACATGGCCGACGTAGAACGCCTGATCCATGTGCTGCACCGCCTGGTAGAGGCGGGCAATTCGGTGATCGTCATCGAGCACAATCTCGATGTGATCGCAGAAGCGGACTGGATAGTGGACATGGGGCCGGAAGGCGGCGACGGCGGCGGCCGAGTGGTGGCGCAGGGGAGTCCGGAGCAGGTCGCGCGGCGCAGGAAAGGCACGCACACCGGACGCCTGCTGGGTGAATTCCTGGCGACACGACAGCCCCGCAGCGAAAATAGAGCCAAGGAGAGCGCTTGATGTACCTGCCCGAACACTTCAGGGAAGAGAACGGCGAACGTATTGCGGCATTGCTGCGCGCGTATCCGTTTGCGTTGATGATCACCGTGCGGGAAGGGTTGCCTCAGGTTTCCCATCTACCGCTGGTGTACGAGACCGACCCTTCCGGAAAATCCTGGCTGTACGGACACTTCGCCCGCGCCAACCCTCAGTGGCAGGACCTCGGAAGCGGGGCGCAGGCCCTGGCCGTCTTCAACGGCCCGCACGCCTATGTCTCGCCCGGCTGGTACGAGCGCCCCGGCGTGCCCACTTGGAACTACGCGGCGATACATGTACGCGGGCGCGTTGAAGTGCTCGAAGACAAGAGCGAACTTTCCGCACTCGTCGGGCGCATGAGCGAAACGTTCGAGGCGGATGAAAATCCTTGGCGATGGATAGAGCATGCCGAACGTTTCGACAAGATGCTGGAGCACATCGTCGGTTTCAGATTGGCAATCGAAGAGCTGGAAGCCAAGTTCAAGCTTGGACAGAACCGGGCCGAGGCGGACCAGCGCAACGTCTGCGAACGCCTGGGCGCCTCGGCGGATACCGAGGCGCAGGCCCTGGCGCAATTGATGTCGGAGAGTCTGTCGGGGATACGCTGACTAAACGGCTACGCGGGCGATCTGCGGCGTTGCGCGCCGCTCACTCCCTCACCTGTCCTCTTGATATGTCTTGCTCGCTCATTTTCAGCGCGCCCTTCGGGAATTAGTCGGCAGCCGAACTCCGCACGGTTGCGGTATACGCACGCTGCAGCGCCTCGGACACCGGACCGGGACAATCGCGCATGCGCCGGCCGTCGATTTCGGCCACCGGTATGAGTTCGGCGCCGGTTCCGCTCAGCAGGCATTCGTCCGCGGTGTAGAGGTCGTACAGATTCAGCGTGCATTCCTCGGCCACGATGCCGAGCGTCGGCGCCAGTTCCAAGATGACGCTGCGGGTTACGCCCTCCAGCGCGCCGTCGCTGACCGGGGGGGTCATCAGCCGGCCGTCGCGCACCACGAAGATGTTATCCGCCGTTCCTTCGGTCACGTGCCCCTGCGCGTTGAGCAGCACGGCCTCGTCCGCGCCGACGTTGTTGGCCTCAATGCGGGCCAGCACGTGATTCAGGTAGTTCAGACTCTTGATGCGCGGATCCAGCCCATCCGCGGGCAGACGGCGCGTGGTGGCGCAGATCAGCCTGGCGCCCTGGCGTCTGCGCTCCTCGCTGATCAGGGCCAGCTGGTCGGCGACGATGAAGGCGCTGCCACACGGGCAGCTTCGCGGATCCACGCCGAGTGCACCCTTGCCGCGGGTCGCGACGACCCGTAGATAGCCGTCCGGCTCCGGAAAGCCTGCGACCAGATGTTCGATGGCTGCCGCGAATTCATCCAGGGAGTAGGGCAACTCCAGGAGGATGGCGGCAGCGGAGCGCTGCAGGCGCAGCAGATGTTCGTGCAGCCGGAACGCACGGCGGTTGTAGAAGCGGATACCCTCGAACACGCCGTCGCCATACAGCAGGCCGTGGTCGAAGATTGAAATACTGGCTTCGGACGCCTGAACGAATTCGCCGTTCAGCCAACAGGTCGGTTCAGACATGCAGCACCCCCTCGGAAACGGTGACAGCCTGCCCGCCGATGCGGATGCGCTCGCCGCACACGCGCAGATGAAGCGCGCCGCCGCGGGTCGAGGCCTGATACGCGCGCAGCTCCTCGCGGCCGAGTTCGGCCGACCAGTATGGCCCCGAAAGGCAATGCGCAGAGCCGGTGACCGGATCTTCATCGACACCGACGGCAGGGGCAAAGAATCGCGACATGAAATCGTAGTCCCCGCTGTCGGAGGCGGCAGTGACAATCACTCCGCGGATGCCGGGGATTCCTCCCAGTAGACGAAAATCCGGGCGCAAGTCGCGCAGTTCTCCGGCTGAGGCAAGGCGGATGATGAGATCGGTCTTGCCGCGCAGCACTTCGAGCGCTTGCGAGATACCCAACGCTTCAAACAGCCCGCCGGGTACTTCGGAAGGGCGTGCCGCATCGGCCGGGAAATCCATTTCCATGTGTGCTTCGTATCGCTCGACGGTGAGCAGACCGCTCAGGGTCTTGAACTCGATGCGCCGATCCTGTTCCATCCGGCCGGTCGCCCACAGAACATGGGCGCTGGCCAGCGTCGCGTGGCCGCAGAGGCTAACCTCGGCGGCCGGCGTGAACCAGCGCAACCCATAACCGTCACCTTCCGGACACACGAAGGCGGTTTCGGATAGATTCATCTCGGCCGCGACCGACTGCATCCAGCCTACGTCCGCAGCCTCATCGAGTACGCACACGGCGGCGGGGTTGCCCCTGAAGGGGGTGTCTGTAAAGGCATCGACTTGATAAAGCGGGACTTGCTGCGGCATGCGTGCGTCGCCTCCTGATGCAGTTTGCTGTCGTGATTGAAACCTATTCCAGGATAGGTTTCAGAACTGTATCAGGAGGTGCGTATCGGCTTGCAGATGCAGCTGGTGACAGGAAGAAGTGTGTTGCCTTACGCCTGTCATGGCTGTGCTGCAATCCAAGTCGGCCAACTGTACCGTGCGTGGAACTGTGAGCGGCGACTTCAGACGGGAATGGGCGTCTTGAAGTCATATAGCCCGTCTTCGACCGCCCATTTCAGGCCGCAGCCCCCGCAACTCAGCGAGGAATGCCCTTCGTCTTCAAGCGGTGTGGCGCACTTGGGGCAGGCGAAGAACTGGCCGGCCGGGGCCGGTCTTCCATTCGACGGTACGTGATTGTGCATGAATACACTGGGCGACAGCTGCCAGAGTTGTCCGGTGTGCTGCATCAGACTGTCGATCCCGACCAACCACGGTGTCGGGACGTAACGTTTCAGAAATGGCACGCGAAAATAGGACACGGATAGGGACTGACCGGTCGTGAAACCGGCGTTCCTGAGCCGTTCGCGTACCCAGGCCGGGTGAAAATCATAGTGCAGATGCGTGAACTCGACCGGGTCGGTTTCGAATGGCGACCAGCTCTGACGACGCAGTGCGTACCTGAGAATCGCCTTCAGGTTTTTCTTGTTGGCAAATTCCAGTACGTAATTGCCGCCCGGCCGGCCTATACGGGCCAACTGATCGAAGAGTGTGGCCGGTTCGGCGGTATGGTGCAGCGATCTGATTTGCACTAGCGTATCGAACAAACCGTCGACGAATGGCATGTCGTACCAGTTTCCGGCTACATAGATGAAGCGTGGGTCGTTACCCAGACGGGCCTGCGCTTCACGCAGCAGCGAGCGCGAGTAGTCGAACAATACGACTTTTTTATAGCCCCTGTATTCGGAAGCCAAACGTCCAAAGCCGGCGCCGATTTCGATCAGAACCGACCCGCTACCGGGCATCAGACGGCGCAAGGCGACGCGTTCGGAAAGGTCTTCGTACTCGCGCCCCTGGCCTTCCCAAAAACGCTGCCGGTAGTTGGAGCCTTCGTAATCGCAGATAGGAGGAAATGTCATCATGCGGCGAGTATACGTGGCGTTTTGCGGCCGTCGCGGCAATGTTGTCAGAGCGTAATATTCCGGATTCTATTTCCTTAAAATCAAGCATTTATGAGTCATTTTCAGTTCGGAAACTTGATAATCGGTAATGCCGCAAGTGATCGGGGGAGGGCGAGCGACGTGGAGTCGCTCAAATGTTCTGCTCTGTTTGAATGGGGGATGGAACGGGAATACCTTACATGGGCTCGACGGTTCCTAGGGCCTGTTCACACTATTGCGCGGTGCGCTGCTGGGCCGCTTTTCGAGTCCCGCGGCGTTGCCGCCGAGCTTGAGTCAAACGCAGTTCCAAGGAGAAGGTCTCAGGTGTCTATCTCGATCGAAAGTTGAACCGCCCCGGGATTTGCGGAGGCTCCAACACTTGAGAGAATGGAGCCATGAGCAAAGCCAAGAAGTATTCCCCCGAAGTGCGTGAGCGTGCGGTACGTCTGGTGCAAGAGCACCG
>NZ_JARRQY010000023.1:0-44253 GCF_037381185.1 Acidihalobacter sp. | reverse complement strand
CGCATTTCAAAGAAAAAATCGTCGGGAACGATTTTTCGCGCAAGCCCCGAAGGGGTGAGGCGCAGGGATGCGTCGAACAAATCGGCTCGGGCGCGTCACCTCGATCATGCGACCCCCCATGCCTCAAATCGCGCCCGAAACCGATCACCCAAGCCAGCAACTACGTCGCCTTCACTCACGCAAAATCGAAAACCTTGATCGCCGGTGTGCACCTGAAACGGACCCCATGATTTAGCGATTGGAGAAGAAACGCCCATTAGCGCGAGGGACAAACCTCAGCTCGGAAGAGCGCACAACCAGACATCGCCAATCAATCCAACCACTGCTCCACGGCCTTACGGTCCGGCACCCCGCCGGCATGCACCACCTGCCCGTCGATGACCACGCCCGGCGTGGACATCACGCCGTAGGTCATGATCTCGGCGATGTCCTCGACCTTGCCGAGTTCGATATCGACGCCCTTGGCCTTGGCGGTGCTTTCGATGAGCTCCAATGTGCGTTTGCAGTTGGCGCAGCCGGATCCGAGTACTTTGATCGATTTCATGTCTGTATCTCCATTGAACGATGGACAGGGGCGCTGGCGTTTGCGCATGGCATGTGTGTTCACCCGATCAGGTTGAAGCCCCAACCGACCAGGGTGAAGCTGGCGGCGAGGATGGCGCTGTAGATCGCCAGCGCGGGCCAGCGGATCACCTTGCGCAGGATCAGCATCTCCGGCAGCGACAGGGCGGCGATGCTCATCATGAAGGCGAGCGTGGTGCCGAGGGCCACGCCCTTGCCGAGCATGGCCTGGGCGACCGGGATGACGCCCGTGGCATTGGAATAGAGCGGTACGCCGATCAGTACGGCGAACGGCACCGACCACCAGCTATGGCCGCCCAGGTGTTCGCTGACCCAGGCCTGGGGTGCATAGCCGTGAAACAGCGCGCCGATGGCGATGCCGGCAAGCACCCATTTCCAGATGCGTCCGACGATCTCGCGCACCTCGCCCAGCGCGTAGCGGTGTCGTCCGGCGAAGCTGGTGTCGGGCTGCGTCTGGGTCGTCTCGCCCATACGGATCTGCCAGACATAGTCCTCGACCCAGCGCTCCGGGCGGAAGCGTTCCATGAGCATGCCCCCGAACCACGCCACCACAAGGCCTGCCGCGACGTACAAGGCCGCCAGCTGCCAACCGAGGATGCCGATCAACAGCACCACCGCGACCTCGTTGATCATGGGGCTGGCGATAAGAAAGGAAAAGGTGACGCCCAGCGGAATGCCGGCTTCGACGAAACCGATGAACAGCGGCACCGAGGAACAGGAGCAGAACGGCGTCACGGCGCCGAGCAGGACGGCGAGCATCCGCGCCATCCAAGTCGGTCGGCCGCGCACGTAGTCGCGGACGCGTTCCGGCGACAGCATCGCGCGCAACCAGCCCATGACGTAGATCACTGCCAACAGCATGAAGAATATCTTGCTGGCGTCTTCGATGAAGAAATGCAGCGCCTGGCCCAGATGCGAGGAAGAGGAAAGTCCGAGGAGCTGGTAGGTGATCAGATTGGCGAGTGTAGTAAACATGGGGCGACTTCTTCGCTGTCATATCTGATGCTAATAATATACGTAAATACATATATATTCAATACCAGATATAATGGCCACGCCGAGAGAAGAGGACCGATTCAGGCCCTGGATAGCGCTGCAGCGTGGCCGTTGGCGCGAAATGCCGCCTGTATGAACGGCGGCGTTCTTATGCGTCAGCCAAGCAGAGCCTTGCGCAGGAACTCGGGGGTTGCAGCGCAGGCGCGGTGTATGGCGTCGTTGTAGTAAAGCGTCTCAAACGGCCGTTCTTCGCAGGCCTCCTCGCGCGCGAAGGTGATCGGCAGGTCCTTGCCGGCCAGCGTGGCGGTCCACCAGCCGGAGGGATAGCTGGCCTGCGGGAAGTGCAGGGTGAGGGTGTCGAGGAATCCGGCCTTGCGCATCTCGTCGTGCATGGGACGGATGATGCTCTTGGTGTGGTAGAGCGGCGATTCGCTCTGCTGTGCCAGCAGGCCGTTGGAACCCAGGGCGCGCAGGCAGTCCGCGTAGAACGGCGCGGAGAACAGTCCGGCAGCCGGGCCGATTGGGTCGGTGCTGTCGACGATGATGACGTCGATCGAACCCGGCTCTGCGTCCTTGATCCACTGGATGCCGTCGCCGAAGAAGAACTCGGCGCGCGGATCGGCATTGGATTCGCACAGCTCGGGGAAGTACTCCTCGGAGAGGCGTGTCACGCGCTCGTCGATCTCGACCTGCACTACCGACTCGACTTCCGGATGCTTGAGCACCTCGCGCAAGGTGCCGCAGTCGCCGCCGCCGACGATGACCACGCGCCTGGGCGCCGGATGGCTGTACAGCACCGGATGACTCATCATCTCGTGGTAGACGAAGTTGTCGCGCGAGCTGAGCATGACGAAGCCGTCGATAGCCATGAGATTGCCGAACTGTTCGGTCTCGTAGATCTCGATGCGCTGATACGGCGTCTGCTCGTCGTGCAGCTTGCGTTTGATGCGCAGCGAGAATGCGCTGCCGGCTTCTTCGCACACTTCCGTGAACCAGTTCTGATCGAGCGCCATACCGGGAATCTCCATGAGCGGGCGGATGGAAGCGCTATTATACGGACACCACGAATCCAAGGAGCCCTCCGGTATGCCGGATTGGTCGATCGAACAGGCCCGCAAGCTGTACAACACCGGCGTATGGGGCGCCGGCCACTTCGACATCGGGGCCGATGGCAAGCTCTGCGTGCAGGCGCGCGAAGGCGCGAACCTGTGCCTGCACGAGCTGGTCGACAGCCTGCGCCGCCATGGCCTGCGATTGCCGGTGCTGGTGCGCTTCAACCACATTCTGCGCGAACGCGTCGATGCGCTGTGCGGCGCATTCGACCGAGCGCGCCAGACGCTGGACTACGCCGGGGGTTATACCGCGGTCTATCCCATCAAGGTCAACCAGCAGCGCAGCGTGGTCGAAGAGATACTGCGTCACGGCGGTGAGCGTGTCGGTCTCGAGGCGGGTAGCAAGCCCGAACTGATGGCGGTGCTGGCGCTGGTGCGCTGTGGCGGCGTCGTGGTCTGCAATGGCTACAAGGATCGTGAGTACCTGCGCCTGGCGCTGCTCGGGCGCTTGCTCGGGCACCGCATCTACGTGGTGATCGAAAAGCCCGCCGAGCTGGAACGCGTGATCGAAGCCTCGCGCGAACTCGGCGTGCGTCCGCTGCTGGGCGTGCGCGTGCGCTTGTCTTCCATCGGCAGCGGCAAGTGGCAGAACACCGGGGGCGAGAAGGGCAAGTTCGGCCTGTCGGCGGCGCAGGTCATCGCCGTGACCGAGCGCCTGCGCGAGGCTGGCATGCTGGATTGCCTGCAATTGTTGCATTTCCACATGGGCTCGCAGATCGCCAACATTCGCGACATTCAGCGTGGTGTGCGGGAGGCGGCGCGTTTCTACGTCGAACTGCGCCGTTTGGGCGCGGATCTGCAGGTCGCCGACGTGGGTGGCGGGCTCGGCGTGGACTACGAGGGCAGCGGCACGCGCAGTGACTGTTCGATGAACTACAGCGTCAACGAGTACGCCGCCAACATCGTGCGCACCCTGCGCGAGGTCTGCGAGCAGGAAGGCGCACCGCATCCGGAGATCTTCACCGAATCCGGCCGCGCGATGACCGCGCACCACGCTGCCCTGATCACCGAGATCATCGACGTGGAGCGCGCCGCCGACGACACTGCGGAACCGGAGCCGGGCGAGGACGCTCCGCTGATCGTGCGCGACCTCTGGGAGTTGCTGCAGGCGGTCGGGCGCCGCTCCCCCAGCGAAATCTTTCACGATGCCTCGTACTGGCTGAGCGAGGCGCACGGCATGTACACGCATGGCGTGCTCAGCTTGGCCGAGCGCGCCCGCGTCGAGGAACTCTACATCGCAGTTTGCCAGCGCCTGGCTGCGGGGCTGGACGGCCACGGCCGCAGCGCCCGCGAGATGCGCGAAGGCTTAGGCGATCGCCTGGCGGACAAGGTGTTCTGCAATTTTTCGGTGTTCCAGTCCACGCCGGATCTGTGGGCCATCGATCAGGTGTTCCCGGTGGTGCCGCTGCAGCGCCTGGACGAGCGGCCGACGCGTCGCGGCGTACTGCAGGACCTGACCTGCGACTCGGACGGGCACATCGACCGCTACGTGGTCGGCAGCGAGCTGGAGCACACCCTGCCGCTGCATGACTGGAAGCCCGATCAGGGCTATCTGATCGGCATTTTCCTGGTCGGCGCCTACCAGGAAATCCTCGGCGACCTGCACAACCTGTTCGGCGATACGGATGCGGTCAACGTCGACCTGCGTGCCGACGGCAGCTATGAATTGGCACAGCCGGAATTGGGCGACACCGTGGACGAGCTGTTGGGCTACGTGCATTTCGATCCTGAGGAGTTGCGGCGGGTCTATCGAGAGAAGGTCGCGGCCGCCGTGCCGCCGGAGCGGGCCGATGCGGTGCTGGCGGAGCTGAATGCGGGGTTGAGCGGTTATACCTATCTGGAGGACTAGCAGGCAGCTGAAATTCTACTCATGCGGCGCGATAGCGCTTCAGAATCCGGCGCTTGTGCTCATTTGCTCATTTACATCCCGTAAACCGCGCTTTTGGGCAGGCACATTCTTGTGCCCGCCCGATTTTTCCTTCTCTCACACTCGCTTGAGCGACTTTCAACAGCCTGCCGGCCGCCGCCCGCGCAGGATGCTTGCTCATTCGGCCGATGTGTCGGATGCTTCGCATCGGGGAAGAAGTACTTTATTCATGGGCTTCCGACGAGCGCGCAGAATGCGTCGCTGAGGAGTAAACATGTCGGATACGGTGTTGCTGCTCTTTCTGGCGGGATTCGCCGGTGCCGTCCTCGGCATTCTGATGCTCTATGGCGCGGCGTTTCGCAGCGGTTGGTTGTGGGGGATTGTCTGTCTGTTGCTGCCGCCGGTGCTGCTGCTGTTCATCCCCCTGCGCTGGCGGCGTTCGCAATTCGGTCTCTATATGCTACTGGCGGGACTGCTGGTGAGCGGCGCGGCGATGTATGCGGGAGCCGACGCGTCCGTTCAGGCTTGGCTGCAGCAACCGCCGGTGCAGGCCTACATCGCCCGCATCGGCTGGCACGGAGAAATCCGTCTGCCGTTCAAATCCTACCAGCCCCCGCAGTTGCCCAATGCCGCGGCCGCAAAGGCCATTCGGGCCGAGGACAAGGCCGCAGCGCAGGCTCCTCCTCCGGCGCCAGCCTCAAAACCGGCCGCTCCCGCTTCCCCCCAGGACGAGTTCCAGGCGGTCAGTCTGGATGCCTTGAGCAAGTACATCGGCAGCACTGTGCGGATCACCAGCACCGACGGCGGCAAGGTCAGCGGCCAGCTGACGCGGGTGGACAGCATGGGCGTGACGGTGGCGGCGCCGCAGAGTTCGGGTTCGGTCAGCTACCATGTCGCCTGGACACGGCTGACCAGGGTCGAGGTCTATGCCCCGCCGGGCAGCGTGCCGGCTCCGACACCGACTGCGGCGGCGCTGGCTCCCAGTACCTCGAATCCCCCTGCTTCGGTAACGGTCAGTCCCGCGCCGCAGGCGGAGCCGCTGCCCACGGCGGGCGCACAGGCGCCGGTCATGCCCGTCAGTCCGCCGGCTGCCGCGTCCCAGGCACCGTCCGGTGCCGTCGATACCACCACGACTTCCGGAACGCCCTGACATGATGTGTTACGTCTATCGCAGCGAACGCCGCCCCGATACGTATCTGTTCCTGCCCGCCGCGGACGACTTTTCCGGCGTGCCGGACGGTCTTATGGAATTGTTCGGCGAAGCGAGTTTCGCGCTCGAGTTCGAGCTGACGCCCGAGCGTAAACTGGCTCAGGCCGAACCGACCCAGGTCATGGTGAGTTTGCGCGAGCAGGGTTTCTATCTGCAGATGCCGCCGGCGAATCAGTCGCTGGCCTGAGCACGCCGCGCCACCGGACGCTCAGCCGCGCGCCGCGCCCAATGCTTTCGAGGCGGCGGCGGTGCGCGTTTCGACGCCGAGCTTTTCGAACACGTGTTCGAGGTGCTTGTTGACCGTGCGGGGGCTGATTCCCAGGATTTCGCCGATCTCGCGGTTGGTTTTCCCCAGGATGACCCAGTACAGCACTTCCGCCTCGCGGGTGGTGAGGTGAAGAGTGCGCGCCAGCGCCTCGGGTTCCGGCAGAGCCGTGTGCCGCTGTATCAGCAGCAGGCCGGGTTCGAGCTGACTGAACTGCAGGCGTTCACCGTTGTGCCACAGGGCGTAGGGTAGCTCGGCGGGCCCTTGCAGCCACTGGCGTATGGGCAGCGGCAGGCGGTCGTTGGCGTCCATGAGCGGCTGCAGCAGCCGCTGCGCCTGCGGCGTGGCCCAGTTGATGGTGTACTGATCGTCGAATGCGGCAACGGCATGCCCGGTCGAGTCGATCGCGGTGCGGGTGTCGACCAGCAGCCGCGCGGCCTGAACGTGTGTCTCGACGCGCGCCAGCAGTTCCTCGGCCACCACCGGCTTGGTGACATAGTCCACGCCGCCGACCTGGAAGCCGCGCACGATGTGTTCGCTGTCGTTCAGACCGGTCAGGAAGATCACCGGAATGTCGCGGGTGTCGAAATCCTCCTTGAGCTGGCGGCAGGTCTCGAAGCCATCCATGCCGGGCATCAGGGCGTCCAGCACGATCACGTCCGGCAGCTTATGGCGCACGCTCTGCAGTGCGGCGAAGCCGTCGGTGGCAACGCGAACGCTGTAGCCATTGCCGTGCAGAATCTCGTACAGCACGCGCAGATTGTCCGGCGCATCGTCGACCAACAGGATGGTGCCGGTGTCAGGCGCGGGCGGCATGGTCTTCTCCCGCGCGTTCGAGGCTGCGCAAGTACTCGTCGAGACGGAAGTTTTCGACGAAGGTGCGCAGACGGTCGACGAACAGGGCGAGCCCGGGTTCGCTTTCCTCGACCTGTTGCAGACGTTCGAGAATGTCGCTTACGTCGCCGATGACGCCGAGTCCGTGCAGTTCGGTGATGATGTCCGCCGCCGGCAGTATGGGGGTGTCGACGGTGTCCGTGGTGGTCGACACCAGTGCCTGGGACGCCTGCCGCGTATCCGATCGCTCCTCGTCCGGTATCGCGGGCGCTTTGCGTACCACCCATTCCAGATGTAGCTTGGCCGCGATGCGTATCAGCAGCGTATCGACGTCTACGGGCTTGGCGATGAAATCATGTTGCCCGATGCCGGCCTCATTGCTCTTGCCCTTCTCGTGGATGTCGGCGGAGATCACCAGAATGGGGGCGTCCGAAAGGCGATTGGCGCGCAGCAGGTTTGCCGTGTCCCAGCCGCTCAGATCGGGCATGTTGAGGTCGAGCAGAATGAGTTGCGGGCGGAACGTCGAGGCCTTGCGCAAGGCCTCGACGCCGGAGCCGGCCTGATCCAGTTCGAAGTCGAGCGGCTGCAGCATGCTGATCAGGAGTTCGCGATCGACCCATTCGTCATCGACCACGAGAATGCGTCGTCGCGGACCGGCGTAGCCGGTGATGTCCGCCGGCGGCAGGCTGAGTGGGCTGCTTGGGTCGTGCCGGGCTTCCGGCAGGTACAGCCGAAGCCGGAACATGCTGCCGTCTTCCGCGCGGTGGTGGGCGGTGAGTTCGCCGCCCATCAGCGCAGCCAGCATGCTGGCGATGGTCAGCCCTAGGCCTGCGCTGCTGCCGGCGTGGCGGCCGGCGTTGCCTCCGCGCTCGAAGGGCAGGAATATCCGTTTGCGATCGTCTTCCGAAAACCCGATGCCGGTGTCTTCGACCTCGAAGCGCGTCATCTCGCTGCGATAGAACACGCGGAAGGTCACGCTGCCGCGGTCGGTGAACTTGACCGCGTTGCCGAGGATGTTGATGAGGATCTGACCGAGCCGCTTCTTGTCGATGCGTACGCGCTCGGGCAGCTCGCCATGGGTTTCGTACAGGAACTGGACGCCTTTGTCGCGGGCCTGCAGCCTGAACATGTCGGCCAGCTGGCCGACGAACTGCGGAAAGCGCACTTCTTCCGATTCAATGCTCAGTTTTCCCGCCTCGATCTTGGAAATATCGAGCAGGCCGTCGAGCAGCGAGACCATGTGTTCGCCGCTACGGCGGATCACTTTCATGGCCTCGCGCCGGGCCGTGGGCACCGAAGGATCGTGTTCGACGATCTGGGCATAGCCGAGAATGCTGTTGAGCGGCGTACGCAGTTCGTGGCTGATGCCGGTCAGGTAGCGGCTCTTGGCCTGGTTGGCGCGTTCGGCTGTCTGCATGGACGCCTGCAGCTGGGCGTCGGTCTTCTGGTGCGCACCGATTTCGTTCATCAGCAGATGCGTCTGGCGGTTCGATTCGTCCTGCGCGACGTAGCGGCTTTCGATGGTCAGTACCAGCCACCACGAACCGATGCCGGCCAGCAGCAGGGTCACCAGGTACAACTCCAGCAGCATGGTGCGCAATGCGCTGAGCGCATCGGGGTCGATGCCGCTGCCTGCCTGTTGCAGGTAGAACAGCGTGAGGATGCCGCCGAGCACCAGCGCGGTGCTCAGCACCAGCAACGCGTAGTAACCCAGTCGCGTGTTGACGCGGGCCGACAGCGTCAGCGGCAGCAGCCGGCGCATGGCGGCCAGGAACTGATCGGCCAGGTTGGCTCCGGGTCGGCACAGGTCGTGGCAGCGGGCGTCCAGCGTGCAGCACAGCGAGCAGATGGCGCCGCGGTAGGCGGGGCAGTGCGCCATGTCCTCGGTTTCGTATTCTTTCTCGCAGACGACGCAGCGGGCGATCCCGCCGACGGGGTGGCTCGGTTCGCGTGCCAAGTAATAGCGGCCACGGGTGAGCCAAGCGATCAGCGGGGCGGTGAGCATCGCCGTGCCCAGCGCGATGAAGGCTGAAAAGGCCTCGGCCACCGGCCCGAAGGCGCCGCTGAAGGCGGCGATGGAAATCACCGAGGCGATCAGCAGCGCACCGGTGCCAACCGGATTGATGTCATAGAGATGGGCGCGCATGAACTGGATGCCACGCGGACTCAGTCCCAGTGGCTTGTTGATCACCAGGTCGGCGACCAACGCGCCGACCCAGCTGATGGCGATGTTGGAATACAGCCCGAGCACGTGGCTGAGGGCGGCGAAGATACCCATCTCCATCAGCATGAAAGCGATGAGCACGTTGAACACCAGCCAGACCACGCGGCCGGGGTGGCTGTGCGTCATGCGGGCGAAGAAGTTCGACCAGGCCAGCGAGCCGGCATAGGCGTTGGTGACGTTGATCTTGATCTGCGAGACGACGACGAACAGCGCCGCCACGCTCAGGACCCAGGCGGGCGAATCGAAGACGTAATTGAAACCGATCTTGTACATGACCGCTGGTTGCGTCGCCTGCGCTTCGCTGAATCCGGCGCGCAGCGCGAGATAGGCGAGCGTGGCGCCGCCGAGGAGCTTGAGGATGCCCAGCACGATCCAGCCGGGGCCGGCAAACAGGACGCCGGCATACCAGGCGCGGGAATTGGCGCGGTTGCCTTCGGGCATGAAGCGCAGATAGTCGACCTGTTCGCCGATCTGAGCGATCAGCGCCAGCGTAACGCTGGTGGCGGCGCCGAAGGCGAGGATATTGAAATGCGGTTGGGCGCCGTCTTGGCCGGAAAAACCGATCAGCTGATGCACCAGATTGGGTTCCTTCAGGAACACGCAGACGTAAGGCAGCACCAGCAGCACCAGCCACAAGGGTTGCGTCCAGATCTGCAGCCGGCTGATCAGGGTGATGCCGTAACTCGCCAGCGGCAGCACGATCAAGGCGCTGAACAGATAGGACGGCGTGATGCCGACGCCGAGATACAGATGCAGCGCCTGGGCCATGATGGCGGCCTCGATCGCGAAGAACAAAAACGTGAACGAGGCGTAAATCAGAGAGGTGATGGTCGAGCCGATGTAGCCGAAACCTGCGCCACGGGTCAGCAGGTCCATATCGAGGTTGTATTTCGCGGCGTACCAGGCGACCGGCAGGCCAGTCAGAAAGATCAGGAAGCCGGCCGCGAAGGTCGCCCAAAATGCGTTGATGAAACCGTATTCGATGGCGATGGTGCCGCCCATGGCCTCGAGCGCGAGGAACGAAACCGCGCCGAAGGCCGTATTGGAGACGTGCAGTATTGACCAGCGGCGGAAACTGCGGGCGGTGTAGCGCAGCGCATAGTCTTCCAGGGTTTCGTCGGCGACCCAGGTCTTGTAGTCGCGGCGGATCTTGATTACGCGCCTTGGTGGCGGGCGCTCTCCTTCTACCGTGCGATGACTCTTTTTGCGTGATACCCGTCTCACAATACGTCACCTGCGATCTGCGGGGCGGCCGGTAAAAATAGCTTTGAGTCGCCGTTCCTCGGGTCGGAGCATGTGTGGCTAGCGGCTGCATTCCTATACGTAGGATTGCGTATGTACGCCTCTAAAGATGTGTAAAACGTTCCATAAAGTTGTTTGTGTTCAATCGGTTGAGTTGCCGGCTCGGGCGCGGAGAGAGTCGGTCGAATGACGTATTCAGCTCCTGTCGAGCTGTCCGGTACTTTGTCAGCGTCAGACCGGACAGCTGTATCCGCGCGGATTCTCTCGAATCGGTTAAACAACCGATAGGCGCAATCCCGGTAGCGATGGTCTCGGTATCTGACCCCCAATTGCTGGTTGTGCGGCAACCCTATTTGTGAGGCAAGAAACATACCGAGGTACATGATTAATGAGCACACCATCTGCTGCTGTCGGCAAAGGCCGATCGTTCAACAAATTCGTCAGTAACCCGGTCCTGGAGGACTATTCGCTGCGCTATGCGCCTTCTTCGTTCCGCAAGTGGTCCGAATTTGCCGTGGCGTCGACCGCCCTCGGCGGCATCGCTTATCTGGCAGATCAGGCCATCGGCGGCTCCCTGGCAGTCCAGTTCGGTTTCGCCAACGCGTTTTGGGGCATCCTCGCGGCGGCGGTGATCATCTTTCTCACCGGCATTCCGATCGCCTACTACTCGGCGAAATACAACGTCGACGTCGACCTGCTGACCCGTGGCGCGGGTTTTGGCTATCTGGGCTCGACGATCACGTCCATCATCTATGCATCATTCACATTCATATTCTTCGCCCTCGAAGGCTCGATCATGGCGCAGGCCTTCGAAATCTACTTCCACATACCCTTGCCAGTGGGCTATGCGCTGGCCTCGCTGATCATCATTCCGTTGGTGGTCTTCGGCATGACCCTGCTGTCCAAGCTGCAGGTGTGGACACAGCCGGTCTGGCTGCTGCTGCTGTTCTCGCCACTGATCGCAGTGTTGACCGGCGATCCCAAGGCTATTTCGGATTGGACCTCCTTCGCCGGCCAATCGACCAGTGCAGGCTTCAATCCGCTGCTGTTCGGCACGGCCGCGGGCGTCGCGCTGTCGCTGATCGCGCAGATCGGCGAGCAGGCGGACTATCTGCGCTTCATGCCGACGAAGACGGGCAGTAACTCCAGGAAGTGGTGGTTGGCGGTCATGTTGGCCGGCCCGGGCTGGGTCATCCTGGGCGCCAGCAAGCAGCTGATGGGGTCACTGTTCGCCTCGGTGGCGGTGTCCAACGGTACCGCGTTGGCCAAGGCCAACGAGCCGATCCAGATGTACATCTCCGGCTTCCACTACATGTTCGGTAACGCCGCCATCGCGCTGACCATCGCCACCTTCTTCGTCATCCTGTCGCAGATCAAGATCAACGTCACCAACGCCTATTCGGGTTCTCTGTCCTGGTCGAACTTCTTCTCACGCACCCTGCACACCCATCCTGGGCGCGTGGTCTGGATCTTCTTCAACGTCGGTATCTCGTTGACGCTGATGGAGGCCAACATGTTCGCTGTGTTGGGTAAGATCCTGGGCTTCTACTCCAACGTCGCGGTCGCCTGGATCGGCGCGGTGGTGGCGGATCTCGTGATCAACAAGCCGCTGCTCAAGCTGAGCCCGTCCTATCTCGAGTTCAAGCGCGCTCACCTGTATAACTTCAATCCGGTGGGTTTCGGCGCGATGGTGATCGCCTCGATCATCTCGATCCTGGCCTTCTTCGGCTTCTTCGGTGCCTATGCCCAGGCCTTCTCCACCTTCATCGCGCTGGGTGTGGCCTTCGTACTGTCGCCGATCATCGCGATCGTCACCAAGGGCAAGTACTACATCGCCCGCGACCCGCACTACCACGCCGGCTCGCATCACGATGTGCTGAGCTGCACCTCCTGCGGTTTCGAGTACGAAAAGGACGACATGGCCTGCTGCCCGCACCATGAAGGCCCGATCTGCTCGCTGTGCTGTTCGCTGGAGTCGTCCTGCCACGACATGTGCAAGACGAGCAGCGAACTCAACGGGGTGCCCGTTGTCACCATGCCTGCCCGTTGCGGCTGAGCGGTTCACCTTAGACAAGCCGTTCTGGCGCACGCCGCGCATTCATCCGGCGTGCGCCCATCCCCCCGACGCCCTTCATTTCAATGAAGACGAGGAGAAGCTCCTGATGGAAACGCTTATCAAAGTCGACATCAACAAGTCCCCGGAAGAGCAGGCCGACGTACTGCATAACCGCTGGCATCCGGATATCCCGATGGTCGCCATGGTCAAGCCCGGCGCCGAGTTCCGCGTGGAATGCATCGATTGGACCGGCGGCCAGATCGGCAACAACGACAGCGCCAACGACGTTCGCGACGTGGATCTGACTAAGGTGCATTACCTTAGCGGACCGGTCGGCGTGGAAGGCGCCGAGGCCGGCGATCTGCTGGTGGTCGACATTCTCGATGTCGGCGTGCTGGAAGACTCGGCCTGGGGCTTCAACGGTCTGTTCGCGTTCGAAAACGGCGGCGGTTTCCTGACCGACCACTATCCGGAGGCACGCAAGTCCTGCTGGGACTTCCACGGCATCTACACGAGTTCCCGACACATCCCCAACGTCAGCTTCGCGGGCGTGATGCATCCCGGCCTGATCGGTTGCCTCCCCTCGCACGAACTGCTCGCGGAATGGAACAAGCGCGAGGCCGAGCTCTACAACACCGAGCCCGAGCGGGTGCCGGCGCTGGCCACCCTGCCCTACGCGGACACCGCGTTGATGGGACAGATGAGCGGCGACGCCGCGGCCAAGGCGGCGGCGGAAGGTGCGCGCACGGTGCCGCCGCGTGAACACGGCGGTAATTGCGACATCAAGGATCTCACCAAGGGCTCGCGCGTCTACTTCCCGGTCTACGTGGACGGTGCCGGGTTGTCGATGGGCGATATCCATTTCTCCCAGGGCGATGGCGAGATCTCCTTCTGCGGCGCCATCGAAATGGCCGGCTATCTCGACATCCGCGTCAACCTCATCAAGGGTGGCGTAGCGAAATACGGCATCAAGAACCCGGTGTTCAAGCCCAGTCCGCTGTCGCCCAAGTACGATGATCATCTGATCTTCGAGGGCATTTCGGTAGACGAGAAAGGCAAGCAGCACTATCTCGACGCTCACGTGGCGTACAAGCAGGCCTGCCTCAACGCCATCGAGTACATGAAGAAGTTCGGCTACACCGGCGAACAGGCGTATTCGATTCTCGGCACCGCGCCCGTGCAAGGGCACATCAGCGGCATCGTCGACATTCCCAACGCCTGCGCCACGCTGTGGCTGCCGACCGGCATTTTCGATTTCGACATCAACCCCGATGTCGAGGGGCCGAGCATCATGGTCGATCCGGGCGTCGACATGGCGAAGACCAGCTGAGGAGGTCCAATCCATGCCCCTGTACGAGTATGCCTGTACGAGCTGCGGCACGTTCTCGCAGTTCGCCCCGCTGACCCGCTCGGCTGAGCCGGCCGACTGCCCGGAGTGCGGAGAGTCGGCGCCGAAAGTGATCGGCGCCCCGGCGTTGGCGCTCATGCCCGCCTCGCTGCGCGCGGCCCACGCCAGCAGCGAGAAGAGCGCGCACGAGCCGCGGCGAGCCAAGCGCGGCTGCGGCTGCCACGGCGGAGCGCACACCTGCGGCACCGGCAGCAGCGGTGCCGCGAAGCCGGCGCTGAAGGCTCCTTCCTCCGCCGCCACGCGCCCCTGGATGCTTGGCCACTAGCGTGCGATACCTCTGCGGGACCGGTGTACGCGGTCACTGCGGGGGGCGTCGCCGAGACTTGCGAACCGCTATTTCAAACTCGATTCGGAGAGAGTTTTGTCATGAGACATGGTGATATTTCGTCCAGCGCGGATACCGTCGGCGTCGCCGTCGTCAACTACAAGATGCCGCGCCTACACACCCGCGCCGAGGTTCTGGAGAACGCCAAAAAGATCGCGGACATGGTGGTGGGCATGAAGCAGGGCCTGCCGGGCATGGACCTGGTGATCTTCCCCGAGTACAGCACCCACGGCATCATGTACGACGCCAAGGAGATGTACGAGACGGCATCCACGATACCCGGCGCGGAAACCGAAATTTTCTCCGCGGCCTGCCGCGAGGCCGGCACCTGGGGCGTGTTCTCGCTGACCGGCGAGCAGCACGAGGAACACCCCAACAAGGCGCCCTACAACACCCTGATCCTGATCGACGATAAAGGCGAGATCGTGCAGAAGTACCGCAAGATCATGCCCTGGTGCCCGATCGAGGGCTGGTACCCTGGGGGCAAGACCTACGTCACCGAAGGTCCCAAGGGCCTCATGGTCAGCCTGATCATCTGCGACGATGGCAACTACCCGGAGATCTGGCGCGACTGCGCGATGAAGGGCGCCGAGCTCATCGTACGCTGCCAGGGTTATATGTACCCGTCGAAGGAGCAGCAAGTCGTGGTCGCCAAGGCCATGGCCTGGATGAACAACAGCTACGTGGCCGTCGCCAACGCGACCGGTTTCGATGGCGTGTATTCCTACTTCGGCCATTCGGCCATCGTCGGCTTCGACGGCCGCACTCTGGGTGAGTGCGGCGAAGAGGAATACGGCATCCAGTACGCGGAGCTGTCGGTCTCGCAGATCCGCGACGCGCGCAAGCACGGCCAGTCGGAGAACCATCTCTACAAGCTGCTGCACCGCGGTTACACCGGCATGATCAATTCCGGGGACGACATCAACGGCGCGCTGGAATGCCCCTACGAGTTCTACACGACCTGGGCGACCGATCCGGCGAAAGCACGGGAGAACGTGGAGAAGATCACGCGGGCCACGCCGGGTACCGCACAATGCCCGATCAGCGGCATTCCCAACGAGGAGACGCTGGGCGAGCACAAATAGTCGGCGGCGCCGCAGCCGACCAGCGAGGAGAAGCCATGCCTCTGACCCTGCTCTCGATCGCCGCCTTCGCCGCGCTCGGCGCCTGGACGCGCTACGGCCAGACGCTGCTGGTGCAGGCGATGTTCGGCCGTGCCTTCCCCTGGGCGACGCTGTCGATCAACGTGCTGGGCTCCTTCCTCATGGGTTTTCTGTTCTTCGCCACGCTCGAGCGCGTCAACCTCAGTCCCGAGTTGCGCACCGGCCTGCTGACAGGCGGGCTGGGCGCCTACACCACGTTTTCCACGTTCTCGCTGGAGACCACGAATCTGTTCGAAGGCGGCGAAGCCCTGCGCGGCCTGCTCTACATCGGTGCTTCGGTACTGCTGTCGCTGTTCGCCGCCATGCTCGGCGCCTTCCTCTCGCGCAATCTCGGAGCTTGAAATGCCCGCCGCCAAACTGGTCCGCATCTATTTCAAGGAAGGCGACAAGACCGATGAGCATCACAGCCTGATGCGGGAGCTGTTCCAGTTGCTGCACGACGAACATCGGGTGCGCGGCGTCACCGTCTTCCGAGGGGTGGCCGGTTTCGGCGATCACGGCATCGTGCAGGCCGAGGATCTGTTGGGCTTGAACGTTCACCTACCGCTGGTGCTGGAGCTGTTCGACGCGCCGGACGTCGTCGATACGGTGCTACCGTTGCTATGCGAGCGCGTGCCGGCCAAGCACATCGTCTGTTGGGACGTGGAAGTCGTGGACGCTTGAGCCTGTGAGTGCCGTGCCACAGATGAACCGTGTTAGAGAGCGGGAGGTGCGGTCGGAAGCCGTCGTGTTTTTCGGCGAAATGCGGCGCCGGCTACAGCTCTATCTGACGGCATTGTGGGGGCGCTCGTTCGCGCTGGATGCGCTGGCTCCGGACGATATGGGGCAGGTGCGGATTCGAGGTGAGGTCGTTCTTTTCCCCGCGGCATTATCGGCGGAGGACGTGTCCGCCGCGCAGGCGTGCTATCGGGCGGCCGCTGCCCATGCGGCGGCGCACCTGATGTATTCGCAGCCGCTGAGCAGGGAGGCCCTCAAGCCCCGCCAGATGGCGTTGATCGAGCTGATCGAGGATGCGCGCGTCGAACATCTCGCGTTTCGCCGTTTCCCGGGCTTGCGGCGGCTGTGGCTGCCGCTGCATCCTCCGGCCGCCGCGGGCGGGGATTTCGATGCTCTTGCCGGGCGCCTGGCAAGAGCCTTGATGCAACCGGAGGATGCCAAGGACTCGAACGAGTGGGTTGCCAAAGGGGTGCGTTTGTTTCTGGAACATCGGCACGAGCTGGACGAGCCGGCCGTGTCTCGCAAGATCGGCCTGAAGCTCGCGCATGATCTCGGCCAAATGCGTATTCCGATGAACGAGGGCATGCGGCCGTGCGCCCCGTATCGGGACGACAACGCACATCTATGGCTGTCGCCGCAGGCCGAGCTTGCCGAGGATGAACCGGCGGCGCCTGCCACCTCAGGTCTGCACGAGACCGATCGGCTGGAAGAGGCGGGGCGAGGCAGAAGCGTGGCGTTCACCGAGTCCGCGGACGATCTGGGCGGGAGCGATGCGGGCTATCGAGTGGAAGACTGCGGGCAGTCGGCGCGGCTGAGCTATTTCCAGATGCGGCACGACCGGCAGGCAGTATGCACGGCGCACTACCCGGAGTGGCACGAACGCATCGGGGTCGCGCGTCAAGACTGGTGTACGGTGGTGGAGCGGTATGCCGAGCGCGGCACCCCCTGCGTCTTGCCGCCGGATAAGCAGGCGTTGCTGGCGAGCTTGCGGCGGATCGTCGCTGGGGTGAAGGTACAGCGCGTCGCGCGGCTGCGCAGACAGGAGGATGGCGATGATTTCGATTGGGACGCGGTCCTCACCGCGGTCACCGATCTGCACATCGGTCGCGAGCCCGATTTCCGCGTCTTTCAGCGCATGCGTCATCATGACGTGTCGCGGCTCGCCGTTTCCCTGCTACTCGATCTGTCGGCGTCCGCGAACGCCATCGACGACGCGACCGGCAGGCGCATTCTGGACGTGGCGCGCGAGGCCTGTCAGTTGTTGGCCCAAACCGCGGTCGAGCTAGGCGATCCACTGTCCGTCAACGGCTTTCGCTCCAATGGCCGCCAGCAAGTCGAATTCCTGCGGGTCAAAGGTTTCGCCGATGCCTACGACGATGCAGCGAAGGAGCGCCTGGGCGGGCTCGCGGCCGCCTACTCCACGCGCACCGGCGCTGCCATTCGCCACGCCGTCAGCGCCTTGGCTGAGGAGCCTGCCGAACACCGCCTGTTGCTGATTCTGACCGATGGCGAACCGGCCGACATCGATGTCTTCGATTCGCTGCACCTGCTGCACGATGCCCGCCATGCCGTGGCCGAGGCGAGCAGGCGTGGGATAAGGGTTTTCTGTGCCAGCCTGGATCCCAACGCCGAGTCGTACGTGGCGCGGGTCTATGGCAGAGGGCGCTATCTGATCCTCGACCGGCTGGATCGCTTGCCGGAGAAGTTGGCTCGATTGTTGTTGGCCTTGAACCGTGCGTATTCGGAGATCAGTTGATGGGGGTGACGAAAGGCTGGCATGCACGTCTTGAGCTCGGTTATGCGCCGAGTGCCGGACGCACCATGCCGGTGCATCGGCGCCATGTCGGCCCGCTGTTGGTGCAGCGGGCGTTCCACCCCGAGGGCGAAGTCTGTCACAGCTATCTGCTGCATCCGCCGGCCGGGGTGGTGCAGGGCGATACGCTGGAGTTCCGGGTCGATGCCGCGCCCGGCTCGCATGCGCTCGTCACCACGCCCGGAGCCGGCAAGTTCTACCGCGGCACGGGCGAGGCATGCGTCTTGCAGAATTTCCACGTCGCCGAGGACGCGGCGTTCGAGTGGCTGCCGCAGGAGACGATTCTCTACGCCGGCAGCCGCGCGCGTCTGGAAACACGGGTCAGCCTGCAAGGCACGGCGCGCTATCTCGGCTGGGAAATCGTCTGCCTCGGTCGTCCCGCGGCGGACGAGCGTTTCGAAAGCGGCCGCCTCGTGCAGCGCCTGAGCGTGGAGCGGGACGGCCGGCCGCTGCTTTCGGAGCAGTTGGTGCTCGACGGCGGTGGTGCGCAGCTCGACAGCCCGTGGGGGCTGCAGGGCCAGCCGGTGACGGCGACGCTGCTCTGCACCGTGGATTTCGATGCCGCAGCCGGCGAAGCCGTGTGGGATGCCGCGGGCGAGCCGCAGCAGGGTCTGGCCGGCGTCACCGTTATGGACGGCCTGCTGGTGGCGCGCTACCTTGGCCCGCAAGCGCGCTATGCGCGCGACTGGTTCATCCGTCTGTGGGCGGCATTGCGCCCGGCCACGTTTGGGCGCGAAGCGTGTGCGCCGCGAATTTGGGCAACATAAGGCGGGTATGCGGATTCGAGCGCATCGGCAGAATGGAGTGCAGTGATGGATCTGTTTTCATTAGCCAGCATCGCGCTGGCCTTCTTCGTGGTGGCGGTATCGCCGGGGCCGGCGAATATTTCCAATGCAACGCTTGCGATGAGTCGGGGCAGGCGCGCCAGTTTGATTTATGGCGCCGGCCTCTCGACCGGGTTGGTGTTTTGGGGCGTTATCGCAGCCAGTGGCTTGGGTGTCGTGCTTCAGCAATCGCTCCATTTGATGATGGTTTTGAAAGTCCTCGGCGGGCTTTATCTCATCTGGCTGGCTTTTCTGTCAGGCCGGGCGGCACTCGGACCCCGCGCCGACTTGCCGACGATCAACCCCGACTCGACCTCGTACTGGGATTTGTTCATCAAGGGCATCGTGCTCAATGTGTCTAATCCCAAAACGGTCATCGCATGGATGGCGGCACTTTCCATCGGTTTGGACGCGCATGCCAATACCCTGGCGCTCGTTTTCGGGGTGGGCGTTTGCATTGTCGTGGGCTTTGCCGTCAACGCCATGTATTCAATCGTTTTTTCGTTTAAAGGTGTGATGACTGGGTATCGACATGCCAAACGGTGGATCGATGGAGTCGTTTCGGGGCTGTTTGCCTTGGCTGGGGCGGGATTGATTCGCTCGGCATTTGGCCGATGAGCGAAATAAGCTCGCTCGGCTAAATGGACTGTGTACGCCCAAAAACCTCTACTCCGGATAGTCAATAGAACTCGGGACAGACGATGGAACTCACCCCCCGCGAAAAGGACAAGCTCCTGCTGTTCACCGCCGCCCTGCTGGCCGAGCGACGCAAGGACCGTGGCCTCAAGCTGAATTACCCTGAGGCGGTGGCCTACATCTCCGCCGCCATTCTGGAAGGCGCGCGCGACGGACGCAGCGTCGCCGAGCTGATGGACTACGGCACCACGCTGCTGGCGCGCGAGGACGTCATGGACGGCGTGCCGGAAATGATTCCCGAAGTGCAGGTCGAGGCCACCTTTCCCGACGGCACCAAGCTGGTGACCGTGCATCAGCCCATTCCTTGAGGAAATTCACATGACCCGTGAAGAAGTGACCGCTGCCGTCCTGGAGGCCAAGCGCGCCAAGGGTCTCACCTGGGCGCAGATCGCCGCGGCCGTCGGCCGCCATCCGGTGTGGACCACTTCCGCGCTGCTCGGCCAGCAGTCCATGAGCGAGGACGAGGCGACCGCCGCGGCCGGCCTGCTCGGGCTCGACGCGGCCTGCGTCGCGCCGCTGACCGACTGTCCGCTCAAGGGTTCGCTGGAGTCCGAGATTCCCGCCGACCCGCTGATCTATCGCCTGCACGAGATCACCCAGGTCTACGGTTCCACGATCAAGGCGCTGATCCACGAGGAATTCGGCGACGGCATCATGAGCGCCATCGACTTCGAGCTGGATATCGAGCGCGTGCCCGACCCCAAGGGCGATCGCGTGAAGATCACCTACAACGGCAAATTCCTGCCCTACCGCAAGTGGTGAGCCGCCGATGATTCCCGGAGAACTGCTGCCCGCCGAGGGCGAGATCGAGATCAACGCCGGTCGCGAGACCTGCATGCTGGAAGTCGCCAACCGCGGCGACCGGCCGATCCAGGTCGGCTCGCACTACCACTTTTACGAGACCAACGCGGCGCTGGAATTCGACCGCGACGCCGCGCGCGGCTTCCGCCTCAACATTCCGGCCGGCACGGCGGTGCGCTTCGAGCCCGGCCAGGTGCGCGAGGTCGAGCTGGTCGCGCTGGCCGGCGCGCGCTTCGTGTACGGCTTTAACGGCCGCATCATGGGAGGGCTGGACGCATGAGCCGCACGATCGACCGCCGCGCCTATGCGGAGATGTACGGACCTACCGTCGGCGACCGCGTGCGCCTGGCCGACACCGCGCTGGTGCTGGAGGTCGAGGAGGACCGCACGATCTACGGCGAAGAGGTCAAGTTCGGCGGCGGCAAGGTCATCCGCGACGGCATGGGCCAGAGTCAGCGCCCCGCGGCTGAAGTGGCCGACACCGTGATCACCAACGCGCTGATCCTCGACTGGTGGGGCGTGGTCAAGGCCGACATCGGTCTCAAGGACGGCCGCATCGCCGGCATCGGCAAGGCCGGCAACCCGGACATCCAGCCGGGCGTGGACATCGTCGTCGGTCCCGGCACCGAGGTCATCGCCGGCGAGGGCCAGATCGTCACCGCCGGCGGCATCGACGCGCACATCCACTTCATCTGCCCGCAGCAGGTCGACGAGGCGCTGATGTCCGGCGTCACTACCATGCTGGGCGGCGGCACCGGCCCCGCGGCAGGCACCAACGCGACCACCTGTACGCCCGGGCCCTGGTACATGCAGCGTATGCTGCAGGCCGCCGAGGAGCTGCCGATGAACCTCGGCTTTCTCGGCAAGGGCAACGCCAGTCTGCCGCTGGCGCTGGAGGAACAGGTCGGGGCCGGGGCCATGGGACTCAAGCTGCACGAGGACTGGGGCACCACGCCGGCGGCCATCGACAACTGCCTGAGCGTGGCCGAGCGCGAGGACGTGCAGGTGGCGATTCACACCGATACGCTCAACGAGTCGGGCTTCGTCGAGGACACCCTCGCCGCCTTCAAGGGCCGCACCATCCACACCTACCACACCGAGGGCGCCGGCGGCGGCCATGCGCCGGACATCATCAAGGCCTGCGGCGAGCCCAACGTGCTGCCGTCGAGCACCAACCCGACGCGGCCCTACACGGTCAACACCGTGGACGAGCATCTCGACATGCTCATGGTCTGTCACCACCTGAGTCCGGCGATCGCCGAGGACGTGGCCTTCGCCGAATCGCGCATCCGCCGCGAGACCATCGCCGCCGAGGACATCCTGCACGACCTCGGCGCCTTCTCCATGATCGCCTCCGACTCGCAGGCCATGGGCCGCGTCGGCGAGGTGGTCACGCGCACCTGGCAGAGCGCGCACAAGATGAAGGTGCAGCGCGGCAGCCTGGGCGAGGATCCGGCGCGCCACGACAACTTCCGCGCACGGCGCTACGTCGCCAAGTACACCATCAATCCGGCCATCGCCCACGGCATCGCGCACGAGGTCGGTTCGGTCGAGGTCGGCAAGCTGGCCGACCTGGTGCTGTGGAAGCCTGCCTTCTTCGGCGCCAAGCCGTCGATGATCATCAAGGGCGGGATGATCGTCGCCGCGCCGATGGGCGACCCGAACGCTTCCATCCCGACGCCACAGCCGGTGCACTACCGGCCGATGTTCGGCGCCTTCGGCGCGGCGCGCACGGCGACCCGGCTGACCTTCGTCTCGCAGGCTGCGCTGAATGCCGGTGTTGCCGAGGCACTCGGCCTGCGCTCGGGCGTTTCCGCGGTCAAGGGCACGCGCAGCGTCACCAAGCGCGACATGAAGCTCAACGACTACATGCCACACATGGAAGTCGACACGCAGACCTACGCGGTGCGCGCCGACGGTGAGTTGCTGACCTGCGAACCGGCCGAGGAGCTGCCGCTGGCGCAGCGCTACTTCCTGTTTTGATCCGTGTTGTTCGGACCGATCAGGGCGCAGGCCGTAGCGGCTGCTTCCAGCGCGCCCTCGAGGTAGCCGCCATGCCCGGCGGACGCCTCGCTGCCGGCGAACAGCAACCGGCCGTCCCATGCCGTTCGCAACGCCTCGGGCAGACCGTAGGCCGGATGACCGGCGGGCGGCACGGCGTCGGCCGCGGTGGCGGTCAGCGGGTCCTCGCTCCAGTCCTTGAGTTCCCAGCCGCGCGTTTGCAGCGCCGCGTCGCCGAACAGGCGCTGCAATTGTGCGAGGCTGCGCCCGGCCAGCTCCTTGCGGCCCAGTGTGCGCCGCGCGTGGGCCGGCAGGCCGAAGAAGCCGAACAGCGCGTAAGGGCCGCCGCGCACGGGCGAAGCATCGTAGATTTCGGTCAGCGGGCCGCGGCGGCTGAAGACCTCGCCGGACAGCCTGGCTTCGCGCCAGAACGGCGCGTCGTAGAAAGCGATGAACTTTGCGTGCGCGGCCATCCAGGTCGGCGTGGCGGCGAAGGATTCCGCGTGGCCAGCAGGCAGCGCGGGTTCGAAGCGCACGCTGTCGGCGAGCAGGCGCAGGGGAAGCGTGGAAACGACATGCGGCGCACCGAAGCTTTCCTCGCGCCCGTCGTCCGCGACGGTGCGCACCTCGATGTGGTCCGAACGCTGGTGCAGTTCGGCGATGCGTCGGCCGGTGCGGATCGTGTCCGGTGCCAGCCGTTCGGCCAGCGCCTCGATCAATCTGAAGGTGCCGCCGGCGATGCGGTAGGAATGCGCGTTCGGCGATTCGCCGTCGATGCGCAGCGGTGCGGGCTGGTTGGGATCTTCGTACAGCGCGGCGCCGCCGGTCTGCTGCGCGAACAGATCGATACCGAGCGTGCGCGTCAGCCCGGCGATCAACGGTTGGAATTCGGGCCAGAGCCATGTCGGGCCGAGGTCGAAGCGCGTTTCGTCGTCGTACGGACTGATGCCGAAGATGCGTCCGCCGGGACGCTCGCGTGCTTCGAGCACGGCGCAGCGCAAACCGCGTTGCTGCAATTGCAGGGCGGCGTACAGGCCGCTCAGGCCGGCGCCGAGAATGAGGCAGTCGTATTCCATGAGGCGTATAGAGTAGCAGGCGGTTCAGGTTTGCCCAGGTGAGTGCGAGAGATATGGAAGAGTCGGAGGGATAAGCGCAGGTGTATGAGCTGTGATCAGGCGTTGTGAACGTAATTTCGATGCCCAATCGCGCCACATGAGTAGAATTTGAACGGTCTGTTATGCAACACGGAGAGGGCAATGGGTCATTCGCGCATCTACATTGTTGCGGGACCACGTGCGTGCGGTAAGTCAAGTTTCATTGAACGATGCGCGGTAGGGGAAACGACTCATTTTCTTCCTGCGACACTTTTCGGGTTGGCAACGGCGCGCGGTCCGGTCTATTTCATGGACTTGGCCGATCAGGAACCCGCCGAAGCGGAAGAGTTACTGGTTCATGTCGATCTACTGACTCCGTTTGCAGATCAACCGATTTCATCTGAGGAGGAGTTGAGATCAACGGTTCAATCACGAGCATTTTCAGAATACCCGGGAACTTCGCTCTTTCGTGACTGCACAGAACTGGCAGTCCTCACATTAAGGGTTCCACGGATCACAACGTTGCGGCGATGGCTCCAGCGCAGTGCAGAGCAAGGCAGGACGAACGTACGCAGGACGGCAGCGCAAATATACTCTGATGCCTTTGCCGAAACAGGCTATTCGTTGCTCTACGACGCATGGGATGAGTATGTTGCCGGTTTGCCAAACGCCACAAACTGGAATGTTTTCGAATCGGCAGATGGTCGTAGCTACTCAGTTATTCGGGCTGACGCGGGGCAAAATATCGCGAATTCTGCAAGGGCTGAGCGTGTTTGTGACAGCCAGTAGGCGCCACGAATGTAATTGCTAAAAGAGGCACTATGAGCAAGACGATGTTGCGCGTCGGCGAGCGCGTGGAGGGCATGCCACCGGCGCAGGAAACGCTGACGCTGTCCTTCGAGTTTCGCCAGAAGAGCCGCTTGCTGACGCGGCTCGACAGCGGCGAGGAGATCGGCCTGTTTCTGCCGCGCGGACAGGTGCTGCGCGGCGGCGAACGGCTCCGCGCCGAGGACGGTCGCGTGATCGAAGTGTGTGCGGCGGCGGAGACGGTGTCGACGGTCAGCGGCGGCACGCCGCTGGAGCGTATGCGCGCCGCCTATCATCTGGGCAACCGCCACGTGCCGCTGCAGGTCGCCGAGGACTGGCTGCGTTACGTGCACGACCACGTGCTCGACGACATGGTGCGGGAGTTCGGCCTGGAAGTGACGGTCGAGCAGGCGTCGTTCGAGCCCGAAGCGGGTGCCTACGGCGGCGGTCACCACCACGCACATGCCCCCTGACGCGGCGCTGCTGCGCCTGCTGCAGCTCGCCAGTCCGGCGCTGCCGGTCGGGGCCTACGCCTATTCGCAGGGGCTGGAGTACGCGGTCGAGGCGGGCTGGGTGAAGGATGAGGCCGGTACGCTGACGTGGATTCGCGGCGTGCTGGGCGATGTGTCGGCGTGGACCGATCTGCCGATGCTGTTGCGGCTGCATGCGGCCTGGTCGGCGGGCGATGTCGCCCTGGCCGGAGATTGGAACGCGCGCCTGTATGCGCTGCGCGAGACGGCCGAGCTGCGCGCCGAGGACCATCAGCTGGGCAGCGCGCTGGCGCGTGTTCTGCACGATCTCGGCATCTCTGCTGCCGGCGATTGGCTGGAGGCGCGTCCGGCCTGCTTTGCGACGCTTTTCGGGCTGGCGGCAGCCGAGTGGGGTATCGCGCCGCGCGAGGCGATGCTGGGTTACGCCTGGGCCTGGGTGGAGAATCAGGTCGCCGCGGCGATCAAGCTGGTGCCGCTGGGGCAAGCCGCGGGGCAGCGTGTTTTGAGTGCCTTGCAGCCGGCTTTGACGGATGCGGTCGATGTGGCGTTGGCGGTTGGAGACGAGGATCTCGGGCGGTCGATGCCGGGGATGGTAATGGCGAGCGTGAAACATGCGCGGATGTATTCGCGGTTGTTTCGGTCGTGATGGATTTGTTGGAGTGGGAGGGAGGTTTTTTGGTTTGAGTTGGCGATCGGCGCTTTTGAGCTTGGGTGAGAGAAGGTGACGCACTTGCTGGCCGCGGTGTCTTGTTTCGTGCGCGAATCGGCGTTGGATGGCACTGGTCTTACGTGAGTGACGCGCCCGAGCCCCTTTCTTTGCACGCCCAAAGAAAGGTACGAAAGAAAGGCGCCCGAAAGGCCTTGTCCCTACGGGCAGACCTCGAGCGCCCACCCCGGCCCGGGGCACCGCAGGCACTTGCCATCCTGGCAAGGCCTGCGCGGGCGGCCTCCCTGCCGCCCGACCCCGCGCCGGGGCGCACGCTCGAGGCAAGGCCAAACGGGAAGCGGGGAGTCAAAACAGAACGCCTCCCAAACGCTTGGGCTACGTATTCGGCGATCGAAGCGTAGGTTGGGGTAAGCGAAGCGCACCCCAACGCGGGCGGTGCAGATCATGTTGGGGTTCGTTGCACTCACCCCAACCTACGGCAGCCGTGTTTTGACGTTGAGTCCCCCCCTGATCGCTTGCCTCGCGAACGCACGCCTGGGCGGGGACAAGCGATCCGCGGGGCGCGTTTCTTTTGCATCTTTCTTTGCGCGATCAAAGAAAGATGCTCGGGCGCGTCACTCCGATTGATCTGAGCCCCAAACGTCGAATCGCGTCCGAAACCGGTCGCCAAGGCTAATCATTCCGTCGCCTTCAGTCCCGCGAGCGCCAAAAACAGGAAAAGGCCCCACCGCATAGCCAACAGAAACCACGAACAATCAGCGAAGGCGATACCCACATCCAAATCACTCACAATAAGAACCAGACACTCGACAACAGCGATCTTCCAATGCGCATACCCCGTATCTACACCGGCCCCATCAACCTAAGCCCAGGCACGGAAATAGAACTCCCCGACAACGCCTTCCGGCATACCGTGCAGGTGCTGCGTCTGCCTCCCGAGGCGCCACTGGTACTGTTCAACGGCGACGGCAACGACTACCCGGCCACCCTCACCAAGGTCGAAAAACGCCGCGCCAGCGCCGCGGTCCGGGAATGCTTCCCGAACGCCAGCGAATCGCCGCTCGCGCTGCACCTGGTGCAGGCGATCAGCAAGGCCGAGCACATGGACGTCACCGTGCAGAAAGCGGTCGAGCTGGGCGTGCACGTCATCCAACCCGTACTGAGTACGCGAGGCCTGAAACTCCCGCCCGAACGCCTGACCAGAAAGCTGGAGCATTGGCGCGCGGTCGCCGTTAGCGCCTGCGAACAATGCGGCCGTAGCCGTATTCCCGAACTGCGTGTCCCCCTGAAGCTCGACGCATGGCTGCAGTCTCCAGCCGCCACAGGAGACCGAAGGCTACTACTCGACCCACGCGCGGAATGCGGTTTGGAAGCACTGCAGCCGCCGACAGGCGCAGTCGAACTTCTGATCGGCCCGGAAGGCGGCTTCGCGCCCGAGGAACTGGAGCAGGCTGCGCATGCCGGATTGCTGGGCTTGAGCCTCGGCCCACGCGTGCTGCGTACCGAGACGGCCGGTATCGTCGCCACCGCCCTGTTGCAGGCGCGGTGGGGGGATCTGCGGCGCTTCTAGCCCTCGAGTTCGGCCCGCTCGCGCAGCTGCTTCAGATACCCCCCGTCCCGGCGCAGCAGCCGGCGCAACTCGGCCTCCGGCATAGGACGGCTCAGCCAGAAGCCCTGGCCGTAGTCCACGCCCAATCCCTGCAGCAGGCGCCACTGCTGAACGTTCTCGATGCCCTCGGCGATCGTCTGCCGTCCCAGCGCCTTGGCCAGCGCGACGATGGCGCGCACGATTGCCAGATCCTCGGGATCGGTGTCGATGTCGCGCACGAAACTCTGATCGATCTTGATGGTCTTGGCCGGCAGCCGGCGCAGGTAAGCCAGCGAGGAATAACCGGTACCGAAATCGTCGATGGCTAGACTCAGACCGACCGCGTGCAAGCCATTCAACACGCCCAGACTGCGCTCGACGTCCTGCATGACCGCGGTCTCGGTCACTTCCACCTCGATACTGGCGGGCGGCACTTCCGAGGCACGCAACTCTCGCCGCAGCTTGCCGATCAGATCGGGACTGTTGAACTGGGCCGCGCTCAGATTGACCGACACGCGCAAATCGGAACCGGCCCGCCGCCATGACGCCGCCGCCTGGCAGGCTCGACGAAACACCCAATCACCGATTTCGCCTATACGCCCCGTCGATTCGGCCAACGGAATGAACTCGCCAGGCGGCACCATCCCCTTCTCAGGATCGTTCCAACGCACCAATGCCTCGACGCTGACGATCCTGCCGTCGCGCATGCGCACAATAGGCTGATAGTGCAACAGGAACTCATCACCGTCCAGCGCGCGCTCGATCGCATGCTGGAAGCTAACGCGTGCGTTGCTCAGGTCGCCGGAGGAAGGATCGTACAGGGCGATCGCCGACTTGCCCTCGCGTTTGGCGTTGTACAGCGCGCTATCGACCACGCGCAGCAAACCGGCGCTGTCCTGAGCGTCCTGCGGATAACAGCCGATGCCGATGCCTCCTTGCAGACGCAGGATACGGCCATCAATCTCCATCGGCGCCCCAAGCCCGCTCAACAAGGCACGCGCCAGGCCGTTGGCGTTGATCAGCGTGGCACCCGGCAGGGCAATATCGAACTCATCACCGCCTCCATGCGCTACGAAACCGCCCGCGGCCTGACCGATCGCAAGTATCCGCCGTGCCGTTTCCAGCAGGGTCTGGTCGCCGGCATGGGGACCGAGCGCGGTGTTGATGTCGTGAAAATCGGCCAGATCCACGCGCAGCATGACCAGCGACGAAGGTTGTTGCGCCAGACGCTCGTCTAGCCACTCCATCAAGGCGAAACGGTTCGGCAGGCCGGTCAACGGGTTGCGCCGGGCCCGTTCGGCCAGTTCCATCGCGTGCCTGCGTTCACGTACGACCTGCATGCGCGTGAGGCTGACAAGACCGATCAGACTCAGCAACCCCAGACCCAGGAATGGCGACACACTGCTCCACCAACGCAATATCACCAAAGTCCACGGAACGCTTGCGTAAGCGACCAGTGGAAAACCAGGCAAGCGCACGTACTCGCCGATCTGGTGTCGTCCGTCGACGTCGACCACGCCCTCGTAGGCGCCCGAGCGCTTCCGCGGATCGGTCCTCAGAATTTTTTCCAACGGCCCCGTCATCCTGGTGCCGTAGAGACGCTGCGGGTTCGGCGCCGGCACTCTTGCGATCTGCAGTCCGTCCACGCGCAGCAAACCGAGCGCCGTACTGGATAACTGGGGATCACGCACCCACTGGTCGATCAGGTAGCGGAGCAGCACGCTGGCCTGCAGAATCATGCGGGCATTGCCGTACTGGTCCCGAATGACGTAGCGCACCGGAATACGCCACTGGTGCAACACCAGTCCCCGCTGTGTCTGCCCGATCCACACACCCGGCACGTTGAGCGTATTCTGCAGACTCTTCAGAAACGCCGGATGCTCTCGCAGGTCCGGCAAGCCGATGCTGCAGCATGACCTGGCCGTGTTGAACAGCATTTGGCCATCCGTCGCAAACAGCACGAAGCTGGCCACATAGGGGTGGTGATCCTGGTAGGTCTTGAGCAGAGCATAGTCATCGGCCAGGGATGTCCCTCCATGGTCTCTGAGTTGCAAGGCTAGGTACGGCAGGTCGTCGGTCAGCCCCTGGAAAACGCTCCTGGCGCTATTGGCTGTAAGGCGCGCCTCGATGTGCAGCTTGTCGCGGATCTGCTGCTCGGTCTGCAGCCAGCCCCAATATCCGAAGCCCCCGATCACAAGCAGCCCGGCCGCCACGAAATACCAGATCACGCGCCGCCAGACACGAATGCTGTCGAATTCAGAGGACGGGCTATAGCGCATACTGCGTATTTCTCCAGCCAGCACCACCCAGGGCGCAATGAACGGAGGACTCGCTCACCAGGCAGTGTAGCGACCGGAGTGCGTTCTTATTCCTTAGAACTTTGTACACACCCCATGGCAGGTATCTGCCATGACGCAGCAATAATAGACTCTGGCACAAACGGAGCCAACCGACCCAGCGGTCTGAAGCCGATGTTTTGCGCTAGAATTCGCAGTCTACCGCGGACGACGGCAATGATCGCCCCGCCCCTGTCCGCAAAACCCCACACTTTTCGCTATAGGATGCGGAATGCCAATCGCCTATTCCTCCGCACTGCAACGCCTCGAGACGTTCCTGATCCACTGCGATGCGCGGCTGCTGCGAGAAAATGTCATAGGCCTTGAAAAAGAGGCCCTGCGCGTACGCCCCGACGGCGGCATCTCGCGCGCACCGCACCCCCAGGCATTCGGCTCGGCACTGACCCATCCCTACATCACCACCGACTATTCCGAAGCCCTGCTCGAGTTAATCACGCCACCCTGCAGCGGCGGCGAACCCGCGCTGGAATTTCTCTGCGACATTCACCGCTACGTCTACGACGGTCTGGGAGAGGAATCCCTGTGGGCGACCAGCATGCCTTGCGTGCTCAACGGCGAGGCCGGGATTCCCGTCGCCGAATACGGCCCGTCCAATCCGGGGCGCATGAAGCACATCTACCGCATCGGCCTAGGACTCCGCTACGGGCGCGTCATGCAGGTCATCTCCGGCGTGCATTTCAACTTCTCGATCAGCGACGAAGCCTGGCAGGCTCTGCACGCGCTGGACGGTGAACGCGGCCCGCTGCAGGACTTCATCTCTTCCCGCTACATGGGTCTGATACGCAACCTGCAGCGCATCGGCTGGCTGGTACCCTATCTGTTCGGCGCCTCGCCGGCGGTGTGCGAGTCGTTCTTCGTCGGCCGCTCCAGCAGCCTGCCTCGCTTCGACGAACACACGCATTACGAGCCCTACGCCACCTCGCTACGCATGGGTGACATCGGCTACACCAATGCCAAGGAAGGCGAGAACGGCATCAAAGCCAACTACGACTCGCTCACCTCCTATATCGACAGCCTCGAATGCGCGATCAGCACACCCTGCGCCCGCTATGCGCGCATCGGCGTCAAGGTCGACGGCGAATACCGCCAACTCAACGACCATCTTCTGCAGATCGAGAACGAGTACTACAGCACTATCCGACCCAAGCCCCTGCCGCAAGACGACGAACGCCCAACGGTGGCCTTGCGCCGACGCGGCGTGCGCTATGTGGAACTGCGTTCGCTCGACGTCAATGCCTTCGACCCGCTTGGCGTCAGCCGCGAACAGTTGCATTTCCTCGAAGCACTGCTGCTGTTCTGCCTATTTGCTGAAAGTCCCCCCATCAGCGTGACCGAGCGTGAGGCGATCGACCTCAACTTCACGCGCGTGGCGCACCGCGGCCGTGAACCTGGACTTAAGTTGCAGGAGAACGGCAACGAGCGCACCCTCACCGACTGGGCCAGGGAAGTACTGGAGAGCATGCAGGGATTCTGCGAACTGCTCGACAACGGCAGCGGCGGCGACTATTGCCGTTCACTGGCGCAGCAACATGACAAGGTCCGCGACCCCGAAACGACGCCGTCGGCCCGCATGCTGGCCGAAATGCGCGGACACGGTGAAGGTTTTCACGCCTTCGCGCGCCGCCAGTCACTGAAACATCGGGACTTCTTCCTATCCCGACCGCTGGCGCCGCAGCGACGCGCCGAATTCGAAGCCATGGCACGCGACTCGCTGGAACGCCAGCAGGCCATCGAAGCCGCCGACGACGGCGACCTAGACAGCTACATCCAGAGCTACTTCACCCAACAGGCCTGAATCAGCCCATACCCTGGCGCTCGCGACAGCGCCCGAAAGCCGCTGCGACCATTTCCGCCACCGCGAGCGCCAGGCCGACCAACCCACCGTCATAGCCCGGCGGGAACACCGGCTTGCTCGCCCACGACAGTTGCGCCAGTTTCACGATCAACCAGAACCCGGCCAGCAGCGTAAGTACGTAAGCGGGGATCCAGCGCGGCATGACGTGCAGCCCTCACCACAGCCAGACCGAAGGCATCGCCGAGAAAACCCATGCTAACGGTTACAACGACCGACGACAGCGAAAATCCCAGGCCATCGAGAACACAGCCCCGGGATAGCGATAGACCAGTCCTTCGACCTCGATCGCTGCGGCCACGGACGGACTCAGGATGGCGGCAGGGTGAGGTCGTCGAAAACGCCGCTGTCGGGATCGGCGATGGAGTCACCCGGCATTTCGAGAGTATCGCGCGTACGCGTCTTCTTGAGGTCCTTTACACCGCCACCGAAATGGACGCGCCACTCGAGATCGCCTCCCGAATCCGCGTTGTCCATGGCATCCTTGAGCGTGATCCTACCGCTGCGGTACAGCTCGTACAGCGATTGATCGAAGGTCTGCATGCCCGAGGTCGTGCCCTTCTCCATGACGTCCTTGAGCCCGCTGAAATCGCCCTTCTTGATCAGCTCGGCAGCATACGGTGTGTTGATCAACACCTCGACCGCGGGAATGCGCGAACCCTCGACCGAGGTCACCAGCCGCTGCGAAACGATGCCGCGCAGATTCAGCGACAGATCCATCAGAATTTGCTGCTTGGCCTCGATGGGGAAGAAGTTGATGATGCGCTCCAGGGCCTGGTTGGAGTTGACCGCATGCAGCGTCGACAGGCACAGATGACCGGTGTCGGCATAGGCCACCGCAGCCTCCATCGCGGTACGGTCGCGGATCTCGCCGATCATGATCAGATCCGGCGCCTCACGCATGGCCTCGCGCAGAGCGTTTTTGTACGACCAGGTATCCAACCCCACCTCGCGCTGACCGACGATCGATTTCTTGTGCGTGAACACGTACTCGATCGGATCCTCGATGGTGAGAATGTGGTTGGCGCGCGTCGCGTTGCGGTAATCGATCATCGACGCCAGGGTCGTCGACTTGCCCGCGCCGGTGGAACCGACCACCAGCACCAGTCCGGACGGATAGCTGACCAGATCCTTGAGCACGGGCGGCAGATTCAGCGACTCGATGGAGGGAATTTCCGTCTTGATGTAGCGCACCACCATCGAGACTTCGCCGCGCTGCAGGTAGACGTTGATACGGAAACGCCCGACCTCGGGCAGGGAAATGCCGAGATTGAGTTCCTTATCCTTCTCGAAATCGGTGATCTGCTCGTCGCCGAGAAGACTGTAGGCGAGTTGCTTGATGGTACCCGGCATCATCGCGTTGCGCCCCACCGGGCGCATCGCCCCCTCGATGCGTACCGTGGGCGGTGCGCCGGTGGTGAAGTACATGTCCGAGGCGTTGTGCTCGCCCATCAGACGCAGATAGGGGTCCATCTTCATCGGCGCACACCGCTGATGCGCATACCGCGCACTATTCGCTCTCCGCCATACTCAGAATCTGCGTGTCGCCCAACGGATCGGAATCGTCGACGCGCTTGCTTTCGAGCTTGATGCGCAAACGCAGGTCGTTGACCGAATCCGCGTTGCGCAGCGCATCCTCGTAGGTGATCAGACCACGTTCGAACAGGTCGAAAAGCGACTGGTCGAAGGTCTGCATACCCTGCTCGTTCGACTTGGCGATCAGGCCCTTCATCTCGTACACCTGGCCCTTGAATATCAAGTCCGCCATCAACGGCGTGTTGATCAGAATCTCCACCGCCGGTACGCGCCCCTTGCCGTCGGCGCGTGGAATAAGACGCTGCGAAATTACCGCCTTGAGATTGAGCGACAGATCCATCAACAACTGGTGCCGACGGTCTTCGGAAAAGAAGTTGATGATACGGTCCAGCGCCTGATTGGTATTGTTGGCGTGCAGCGTCGACAGGCACAGGTGCCCCGTTTCGGCGAAGGCGTTGGCGTACTCCATGGTCTCGCGGTCGCGGATCTCTCCGATCAGGATGACGTCCGGGGCCTGGCGCAGGGTGTTCTTCAGCGCGATCTCGTAGGAATCGGTGTCCACGCCCACTTCGCGCTGGGTGACCAAGCAGTTGCGGTGCGAGTGCACGTACTCGATCGGGTCCTCGATGGTAACGATGTGGCCGAAGCTGTTCTCGTTGCGGTAGCCGAGCATCGCCGCCAGCGAGGTCGACTTGCCCGAGCCCGTGCCGCCGACGAAGATCACCATGCCGCGGCGGGTCATGGCGATGTCGCGCAGGATCGGCGGCAGGCGCAGCTGCTCGAAAGTCGGGATCTCGGTGTTGATCACGCGCAGCACCATGCCGACGCTGCCGCGCTGTGTGAAGGCGTTGACACGGTAGCGGGCGACGCCGGGCAGGCTGATCGCAAAGTTGCACTCCTGACTGCGCTCGAATTCGGCGGCCTGCTTGTCGTTCATCACCGAACGCACCAGCACGCGGGTGTGCGAAGCGGACAGCGACTGATTGGTCAACGGCATCATCTTGCCGTCGACCTTGACCGACGGGGGTGCACCGACGGTAATGAACAGATCCGAGCCGCCCTTGCTCGTCAGCATCCCGAGCAGGTCGTGCATGAACCGTATGGCCTTTTCGCGCTCCATAACCTCACACCTCAACCGTCCGCCGACACGGCGAACCCTATATCAGCGCGGCCGAAAATGCCCGCGTATCCATCGTTTCCCGAGCGAGACCGCCCACTACAAAGAGTCCGGGTTGGTGGCCTTGCGCCGTGCGTCTTCCTTGCTTATCACGCCCTTCTGCAGCAGATCCTTCAGCGACTGGTCCAGGGTCTGCATGCCCAGGGTATGTCCGGTCTGGATGGCCGAATACATCTGGGCAATCTTGCTCTCGCGGATCAGATTGCGGATCGCCGGCGTGCCGATCATGATCTCGTGCGCCGCCACGCGCCCGCCGCCGATTTTCTTGAGCAAGGTCTGCGAAATAACCGCGCGCAGCGACTCGGACAACATCGCGCGCACCATTTCCTTTTCGCCCGCTGGGAAAACGTCGACGATGCGGTCGATGGTCTTGGCCGCCGAGCTGGTATGCAGCGTGCCGAACACCAGATGACCGGTTTCCGCTGCGGTCAGCGCCAGACGGATGGTCTCCAGATCGCGCAACTCGCCGACCAGGATCGTATCCGGATCCTCGCGCAGCGCCGAGCGCAACGCCTCGTTGAAGCCCAACGTATCGCGGTGCACCTCGCGCTGGTTGATCAGGCTCTTCTTGCTCTGGTGCACGAATTCGATCGGATCCTCGATGGTGAGGATGTGACCGTATTCATTGTCGTTCTTGTAGTCGATCATCGCCGCCAGCGTGGTCGACTTGCCAGAACCGGTCGGGCCGGTGACCAGCACCACCCCTCGCGGATAGTCGGAGATCTTCTCGAACACGCGCGGCGCGCCCAACTGCTCCAGAGTGAGCACCTTGGACGGGATCGTTCGGAACACCGCGGCGGCTCCGCGGTCCTGGTTGTAGGCATTGACGCGAAAGCGCGCCAGCCCCTTGATCTCGAAGGAGAAGTCCGTCTCGAGGAATTCTTCGTAATCCTTGCGCTGACGGTCGTTCATGATGTCGTACACCATGTCGTGAACCGTTGTATGATCCAGCGCCTCGACATTGATACGGCGAACATCGCCGTCGACACGTATCATTGGCGGTAGCCCCGCCGACAAGTGCAGGTCAGAGGCCCCGTTCTTTACGCTGAAGGCCAATAGCTGCGTGATATCCATTCGGCTTGATCTCCAGTGTGCCGACTCCGGCAACAGGTCCACGCTCTGCTACGCTGAGGCATGCCCGCCAACCATACGCCAGAATACCGGCCGGCCATATACACTAGGGCCTGTTATCGCAATTATGTTTGTTCGAATTTCGCTCCAAGGCCAATACCGGCACTGAACCTGGAAACATGTCCGACTATAGCACAGCACCATGACCGACACCTGCGACAGAATCCAGTCCGTACAGGACCGCATCGACACCGCCGCCCAACGCTTCGGCCGCCCGCCGCACGGCATCCAGCTGCTGGCGGTCAGCAAGACCTGGCCCGCCCAATCCGTGCGCGAGGCCTGGCGTTGCGGTCAGCGCGCCTTCGGCGAGAACTACGTCAACGAACTGACCGAAAAAGCCGAATTGCTCACCGACCTCGACATCGAATGGCACTTCATCGGGCATCTGCAGTCCAACAAGTCCCGCGCCGTGGCCGAAACCGCGGCCTGGGTGCACAGCATCGACCGCTACAGCATCGCCCAGCGTCTCAATCAACAACGCGGCAGCGAGCGTCCGCCGCTGCAGATCTGCCTGCAGGTCAACCTCAGCGGTGAGTCAAGCAAGTCCGGCGTACCGCCCGACGAAGTGCCCGGCCTGCTGCACCTGCTGCGCGATCTGCCGAACCTGCGAGCGCGCGGGCTCATGGCGATCCCCGAACGTGCCGCTGACTTCGCCGCCCAGCGCGCCGCTTTCGCCCGCCTGCGCGCACTGCTCGAAGATGCCAACAATGAAGGCCTCCATCTGGACACGCTGTCCATGGGCATGAGCGGCGACCTGGAGGCGGCTGTCGCCGAGGGCGCCACCATCGTCCGCGTGGGTACCGCCATCTTCGGAGAAAGACAACCGAGATGAAGCCCTCGCCCCGCCCAGCGCTTGCCGCGGAGTCCGCGGCTCGCTAGTGTAACTACAGATTTCATAACGAGATTACGTTTTCCGAAGCATCGCCCCGTCAAGGAAGCCCGCATGACCGAACGAACCACCATCGCCTTCATCGGCGGCGGCAACATGGCAATCAGCCTGGCCGGCGGAATGCTGGCCGACACCGCCCCACCGCAGGTGATCATCTCAGAGCCCAAACAGGAACAGCGCGACCGACTGGCCGCACGCTTCCCGGCCGCCGAACTCACCGGCGACAACGCCGCCGCAGCCGCTCGCGCCGACGTCGTCATCCTCGCCGTCAAACCACAAGCCATGCAGAGCGTGGCCGAGAGCCTCAAGCCGGCGCTGGACCACCACCCGCTGATCCTGTCCATCGCCGCGGGCATTACCGCCAAGCGCCTGGACGACTGGCTCGGCGGCGAACAGGCCATCGTGCGCGCCATGCCCAACACGCCGGCCCTGGTCGGCAGCGGTGCGACCGGCCTGTTCGCCAATGCCCGCGTCGACGCGAAACAGCGCGGCGCGGCCGAGCACATCATGCGCTGCGTGGGTCTGGTGCAGTGGTTCGACGATGAAGACGAACTCGACGCCGTCACCGCGCTGTCGGGCAGCGGCCCGGCCTACGTCTTCCTGCTCATGGAGGCCTTGGAGGAGGGCGGCACGGCGCTCGGCCTCGCCTCAAACGTCGCGCGCCTGCTCGCACTGCAGACTGTGTTCGGCGCCGCCAAGCTGGCGCTGGAGAGCGACGCCCTCCCCGCCACACTGCGCGAGCGCGTCACCTCACCGGGCGGTACCACACAGGCGGCTTTACAGGTCTTCGAGGACGGTAAGCTGCGCGAGCTGGTTGCCCAGGCCATGCAGGCCGCCGCCACGCGCGCGCGGGAACTGGCGGAGGGTCGGTCATGAATGCCGGCACCCAGATCGGCCTGCTGCTGATCAACGCGTTGTTCTCGTTCTACATCGTCATCGTCATGCTGCGGCTGTTATTCGCCCTGGTCCGCGCCGACTTCTACAACCCCATATCGCAATTCGTCGTCACGCTGACCAACCCGCCGCTACGCCCGCTGCGCCGCATCATCCCGCCCGTGGGGCGGGTCGACAGCGCGTCCATCCTGCTGCTGCTCGTACTGCAGCTCGCCGAGATCTACCTGATCAGCGTCCTGCAGGGTTTTGTGCCGCCGCCGCTGGCGGCCTTTATCTTCAGCATCCGTGAACTACTGATACTGCTGGTCTACATCTACATCGGCGCCATCATCATCCAAGCGCTGATGAGCTGGGTCGCAGCGGCCGGCAGCGGCTACAACCCCATAATGGGCTTGCTCGACAGCCTCACCCGCCCGATCCTTGCTCCGATCCGCCGCGTGATCCCGCTGATCGGCATGATCGATCTCTCGCCGCTGGTCGCCCTGCTCGCGCTCCAAGCAGCCCTCATCCTCCTGCGCAGCGTGTTCGGCGGATAGGCCGGTGGAAGCACCATTCCACCGCTGGCATGGCGACACCCTGGTGCTGCGCCTGCGCGTGCAGCCACGCGCCAGCCGTAACTCCCTGGGCGACCTTTTCGGCGACCGCATCAAACTCTATCTGACCGCACCGCCGGTCGACGGCAAGGCCAATACCGCCCTGATCGCCTATCTGGCGGAGGCCTTCGGTACGCCCAAGAGCCGTATCCGCATCCGCCGCGGTGAACTGGGAAGGGAAAAAGACATCGAAATCGAGGCACCGACCCGCCTGCCACCGGGCATACCGCCCGCAACCGCGCCCTGAGCAGCTCGGCAGCCGCACGGGACAACGACAAAAGAACGATCCGGAGATACCGAAAATGCCAGACAACACGCCACCGCCGTTTCGCAGGCGCTTTTTTCCCCGCGACGTACAGCAACGCCTGCACACGCGCCTCAACGGGCTTGCGGTGCTGGTCGGACTGATAGCGGGCCTGGGCGCGGTCGTGTTTCGCGATCTGATCGGCCTGTTCCACAATCTGTTGTTCTTCGGCCGCTTCGACCTGCATTACGACACCCTGAAGCACACCGTGGAAAGCCCCTGGGGCGTGGGCATCATCCTCGTACCCGTTATCGGCGCCCTGGTCGTCGCCTTCCTGGTGCAGACCTTCGCACCGGAAGCCAAGGGACACGGCGTGCCCGAGGTGATGCACGCGATCTACTTCAAACGCGGGGTGATCCGTCCCCAGGTGGCGCTGTTCAAGTCGCTGGCCTCATCGATATCCATCGGCTCGGGCGGCGCGATCGGCCGCGAGGGGCCGATCATCCAGATCGGTGCGGCCTTCGGCTCGGCGCTGGGACAATGGACGCGCATCCCCGAATGGGAACGGCTCGCGCTCATCGCCTGTGGTGCCGGCGGCGGCATCGCCGCCACCTTCAACACACCGTTGGGCGGCATCCTGTTCGCCGCCGAGCTGATGCTGGTGGAGATCAGCGCACGTACGTTGATCCCCGTGATGCTCGCCACCGGTGCGGCCACCTTCGTTGGGCGCATCTTCTTCGGCAACGAAGCCTCTTTCATGATCCCGCCGCTACCGTTGACATCGACCACCGCCACACCGCTGTCGGCCTACGCCGCCTATGCCCTACTCGGCGTGTTCACCGGACTGATGGCCACCGTCTACACCAAGTCGATCTATGCCTTCGAGGACGCCTTCGACCGCATGCCCGGCAACTACTACACGCGGCACGTCATCGGCATGGCGCTGGTCGGCGTGCTCATGTACGCGACCATGCAACTGTTCGGGAACTACTACATCCAGGGCGTGGGCTACGCGACCATCCAGGACGTCCTCAACGGCACGCTCAACTATGCCTGGCTGCTGCTTCTGCTGGTCGGGCTCAAGCTGCTGGCTACCTCACTGACGCTGGGTTCGGGCGCCTCCGGCGGCGTGTTCTCGCCCTCGCTGTTCATCGGCGCCGGCCTTGGCGGCGCTTTCGCCCTGGCGGCACGCTGGTTCGTACCCGACCTGCCGATCGACATGGCGAGCGCGGCGGTGATCGGCATGGCCTGCATGGTGGGTGCGAGTACCGGCGCCGCAGTCACCGCCGTGGTGATGATCTTCGAGATGACGCGCGACTACTACGTCATCATCCCACTCATCATCGCCGTCTCGCTCGCCTACGGCGTACGGCGCCTGTTGCTGCCCGAAAGCATCTACACGCTCAAGCTCAGCCGCCGCGGGCAACACCTCCCCTCGTCCATCCAAAGCCACCTGTATCTCATGCGCGGGGCGCTGGAGCTGATCCAGGAACCCTTCGTGAAACTCCCGGCGCATACGCTGCTCTCCGACACCCACATGCTGCGGCGCCGCCGCCTGCCCCACATCGTATTGGTCGAAGAGGGGAAAATCGGCGGCATTGTCCCCTCCAGAGTGCTGGAGGCGGCATTTACCCACACCGCAGGAGACACACCGCTGCTCAAACTGGCCGACACGCGCTTCATCATCGTTGACGACCACAGCTCGGTTTTCGACCTGATCGCACGCCTGCGCGGGGACGCCAGCGAAAGCGCGGTGATCGTCAGCGGCGAATCCCACGACAAGCCACAGGACATTCTCGGAGTGATCACCCGCGCCGATCTCATCCACTCGACCAACCTGCCGCCGGATCTCGCCACCTGCCGCAAGCAAGGCAACTGAACCGGCCGGCCCTGCGCACCACGATGGTGCGCAGGGTCACCTCCCCGCACCGTACGCCTCCCCCTCCCGCAGTCACGCCCGCACGGCGCCCCCGGAAACACGTGGCGGCATTTTTGGCACGCATCTTGTTGACGCACTCTCCCATCGATTTGCAGCAAAACCGGGGGTACGAACAACATCCTAGTATTACGCGCGGTTTAGAGATTGGACAACGACCGCTAAAACGTAGCCGTCGCCGGGCACAAAATAACAACCAGCGGCGCTACAGCTTCGATAGTGACAATTTAAGGGGGTACAACATGAAGTTCGCCAAGATCATGGCCGCCAGCGCGGCCATCGTAGGCCTGAGCGTGGCCGCCAGCGCCCATGCGGGCAAAACCTTCGACGCCGTGAAGGCCAAGGGCTACGTGCAGTGCGGCGTGAGCACCGGCCTGCCGGGCTTCTCCAGCGTCGACAGCTCCGGCAAGTACACCGGCCTCGACGTCGACGTATGCCGCGCCGTAGCCGCCGCCATGTTCGGCGATGCCAGCAAGGTGCACTACACGCCGCTGACCGCCAAGGAGCGCTTCACCGCCCTGCAGTCGGGCGAGATCGACATGCTCTCGCGCAACACCACCTGGACCATGACCCGCGACGCTTCCCTGGGGCTGACCTTCGCCGGCGTGAACTACTACGACGGCCAGGGCTTCCTGGTGAAGAAATCGCTCGGCGTGAAGAGCGCCAAGGAACTCGACGGCGCCACCTTCTGCATCCAGGCCGGCACCACCACCGAGCTGAACCTGGCCGACTACATGCGCTCGCACAACATGAAGTACCAGGCGGTCACCTTCGACACCTCCGACGCGACCTCCAAGGCCTTCGACAACGGCCGCTGCGACGTGCTCACCTCCGACCAGTCCCAGCTCTACGCGCTGCGCACCCAGCTCAAGAATCCCGACAGCGCAATGGTGCTTCCCGACATCATCTCCAAGGAGCCGCTGGGTCCGGTGGTGCGTTCCGACGACATCCAGTGGTTCAACGTGGTCAAGTGGTCGCTGTTCGCGATGAAGAACGCCGAGTGGCTGGGCGTGACCTCCAAGAACGTCGCCGAGATGAAGAAGAGCAACAACCCGAACATCCAGCGCCTGCTCGGCACCTCGGGCGAATTCGGCAAGATGATCGGCGTTTCCAACGACTGGGCCTACAACATCATCTCCCAGATCGGCAACTACGGCGAATCCTTCGAACGCAACGTCGGCATGGATTCCCCGCTGAAGATTAAACGCGGCCTGAACGCGCTGTGGACCCAGGGCGGTATCCAGTACGCTCCGCCGGTCCGCTGATCGAAATGCGTCTGCGGGGGCCTCGCGCCCCCGCAGTCCGTCTCAACCAATTTCTCGGACGCCATGAGCAACCATCGAGTCAACGACACTCCCTGGTGGCTGAACCAACGCGTGCGCGGTTTGCTCGCGCAGCTGCTGGTCATCGCCTTCGTCGCCGGATTCTTCGCGTATCTGGCCTACAACACGCATGTGAACATGCAGGCCCGCGGCATCAGCAATTCACTGAGCTTCATGGGCCAGGAAGCCGGCTTCGACGTGATCCAGTCGCTGATCCCGTACAACTCGACCTCGACCTACGCCCGCGTGTTCCTGGTCGGACTGCTGAACACCTTGTTCGTCGCCGCAATCGGCATCGTGTTCGCCTCCATCCTCGGACTGATCGTCGGCATCGCCCGGCTGTCGTCCAACTGGCTGCTCGCGCGCCTGGCCGGCGCCTTCATCGAAACCTTCCGCAACATCCCCCTGCTGCTGCAGATATTCTTCTTCTACTTTGCGGTCATGCAGGCACTGCCGACCGCGCGCCAGAGCCTGGACATCGGCGGACTGTTCTTCCTCAACAATCGCGGCGTCTACCTGCCGCGACCGGTGCCCGAGCCCGCTTTCTGGGCCGTGCTCGCCGCCTTCGTCATCGCCGCCGGCCTGACCGTCTGGCTGCGCCGCTGGGCGCACCGCCGGCAGGATCTCACCGGCCGGCCGTTCCCCATGTTCTGGGTCGGCCTCGGCATCGTCGTCGGGCTGCCGCTGATCGTGTTCTTCGCCGCGGGCATGCCGCTCGGCTGGAGCATTCCCCACCTGCGCGGCTTCAACTTCCAGGGCGGCTTCGCGGCCATCCCGGAATTCACCTCCCTGCTGCTGGCGCTGACCATATACACCGCCGCCTCGATCGCCGAGATCGTTCGTTCGGGCATTCTCTCCGTCAGCCACGGGCAAACCGAGGCCGCCCGCTCGCTCGGACTGCCCAACCGGCGCGTGCTGCAGCTCGTGGTGCTGCCGCAGGCGCTGCGCGTAATCATCCCGCCGGTGACCAGCCAGTACCTCAACCTGACAAAGAACTCCTCGCTGGCCACCGCCATCGGCTACCCCGACCTGGTTTCCGTATTCGCCGGCACGGCGCTCAACCAGACCGGCCAGGCCGTGGTCATCATCGCCATCACCATGGGTGTCTACCTAGCCATCAGCCTCACCATCTCGCTGCTGATGAACTGGTACAACCACCGCGTGCGGCTGATTGAAAGATAGGACACGATCATGAGCTACGTCCTCAAGGAACGTCATCCGGACCTGCCGCCGCCGCGCAGCGAGGTCGGCGTCATCGGCTGGCTGCACCGCAACCTGTTCTCGACCTGGTACAACACGCTGTTCACCCTGGCCGCGCTGTACCTGCTCTACCGCGCCATTCCGCCGTTCATCGACTGGGCCTTCATACAGGCGCACTTCACCGGCACCGGCCGCGCCTCCTGCCAGGGCGGCGGCGCCTGCTGGGTGTTCATCTCCGAGCGCCTGCCGCAGTTCTTCTACGGTTTCTACCCGGACGCCGAACAATGGCGCGTGAAGCTGGGCTTCGGCATCTTCGCCCTGTTGCTCGCCTACCTGCACCTGCCGCGCGTGCCCGCCAAGCTGTGGGTCGGCGCACTCACTCTGTTCGTCTATCCGGTATTCGCCTTCGGGCTGTTCTCCGGCGGCCCGCTCGGCCTGGCGCACGTACCCACCACCCAGTGGGGCGGCCTGATGCTCACCCTGATCCTGGCTTTCACCGGCATCGTCGCGGCGCTGCCGCTGGGCGTGCTGCTGGCGCTGGGACGGCGCTCCAAACTGCCGGTGCTGCGCAGCGTATGCGTGGTGTTCATCGAGGTCTGGCGCGGCGTACCGCTGATCACCGTACTGTTCATGTCCTCGGTGCTGCTGCCGCTGTTCATGCCCGCACACGTCGACATCGACAAGCTGTTGCGCGCACTGATCGCCATCGCCCTGTTCCAATCCGCCTACATTGCCGAAGTGGTGCGCGGCGGCCTGCAGGCGATTCCCAAGGGCCAGTTCGAAGCCGCCGATGCACTGGGTTTGTCCTACGCGAAGTCGATGTCTCTGATCATCCTGCCGCAGGCGCTCAAGATCGTGATCCCCGGCATCGTCGTGACCTTCATCGAGCTGTTCAAGGACACCAGCCTAGTCGTCATCATCGGCCTCATGGATCTGCTCGGCATCACCCAGGCCGCGCTCAACGACCCCAAGTGGCTGGGTTTCGCCGTCGAGGGCTACCTCTTCGCCGGCCTGGTCTACTGGATCTTCTGCTTCGGCCTGTCGCGCTACGGGCTTTTCCTCGAACGCCGTTTCCACACCGGACACCGACGCTGAGAACACCGTCATGAACCAAACTTCCGAACGACGCATCGCCGCCCAGGACCTCGTCATCCGCATTCAGCAGTTGCACAAATGGTATGGCGAATTCCACGTACTCAAGGGCATCAATCTCGACGTGGCGCGCGGTGAGCGCATCGTGGTCTGCGGGCCTTCAGGCTCCGGAAAATCGACCATGATCCGCTGTATCAACCGCCTGGAGACTCACCAGCAGGGCACCATCGAGGTCGACGGCATCGAACTCGGCGAAAACCTCAAGCACATCGAGACCATCCGCAGCGAAGTCGGCATGGTGTTCCAGCACTTCAACCTGTTTCCACATCTGAGCGTGCTCGACAACTGCACGCTGGCTCCTGTCTGGGTGCGCAAACAGCCCAAACACGAAGCGGCCGAAGCGGCCATGCACTACCTCGATCGCGTCGGCATCGCCGAGCAGGCCAAGAAATTTCCCGGCCAACTTTCCGGTGGCCAGCAGCAGCGCGTGGCCATCGCCCGCGCGCTATGCATGCATCCCAAGGTGATGCTGTTCGACGAGCCGACCTCCGCACTCGATCCGGAGATGATCAAGGAAGTGCTGGACGTCATGGTCGGCCTGGCCGAACAGGGCATGACCATGATCGTGGTCACCCACGAGATGGGCTTCGCGCGCAAGGTGGCCGACCGGGTGATCTTCATGGACCGCGGCGAGATCGTCGAGGAGAACGCGCCGGAGCCGTTCTTCACCGATCCGCAGTCCGAGCGGACGAAGTTGTTCCTGAGCCAGATATTGCACCATTGAGGCGTTTGGTGATGGCTGGAGATGGTGTTCGGGCTATTTCGGCTTTGCTTGGCATCACGCGCGATAGCTCCACGTCCGTTGGCTCATGGGTCGATTTCGAGCGTGAATCAGAGTTTGTGGTTTTGATCTTGCGTGGTTAAAGGCGACGTGTTTTCTGGCTTTGGGAAGCTTGTTTCGGGCGCGAATCAGCGATAGGTGATTTTGATCTGAATCGGTGACGCGCCCGAGCCCCTTTCTTTGCATGCCCAAAGAAAGAGGCGAAAGAAAGGCACCCGAAAGGCCTTGTCCCTGACGGGCAAACCTCGAGCGCACACCCCGTCACGGGGCACCGCAGGCACTTGCCCTCCTGGCAAAGCCTGCTCGGGCGGCCTCCCTGCCGCCCGACCCCGCGCCGGGGCGCACGCTCGAGGCAAGGCCAAACGGGAACCGAAGGTCAAAACAGAACGCCTCCCAAACGCTTGGG